>NZ_JBISWJ010000079.1:0-81989 GCF_044462225.1 Kocuria kalidii
CACACCCGGCTCTGCTGCGTGGAGTCAGCGCACGCGGATGTAGACGGGGCCGGAACCCACGTTGACGCTGTCGATCACCGTCCGGTAGCCGTTCCAGCCGCCGTGGACGGCCTTGCCGCCGCCGATGTAGACGGCGATGTGGGCGAAGCCCATGCCGCCGTTGGCGTAGTAGACCAGGTCACCGGGCCGGGCTTGGGCGGCGGAGACCCGGGTGCCGAGGCCCAGGTAGGAGGCCGGCCACCCGTGGTGGTTGATCCCGGCCGCGCGCAGGGCCTTGGTGACCAGGGCGGTGCAGTCCTGCCGCACGCCGAGCTGGTTCTTGGCCGCAGTGGCGATGGTCGAGGCCTTGCCGGACTGGGACTGGATGCTGACGAGCTGCTGGGGGGCTGCGGCGGGGGCGGCCTGGGCCGGGGCCACGCTGCTGAGCGCCAAGGCACCGGCAGTGACCGCCAGGGTCGCGGTGCGTCCGAGGCGGAACGAGCTCTGGGCGCGGTGGCGGGGCGTGCGGAATCGGAAAATGGGCATGATTGATGTCCTCCCTCTTGCCTGCGAGGTGAGCTGTCGGATGCGGGTGGGAGACACCCGGTCGCAGGGTGGGGGCCCTGACGACTTAACCCCTAGGTCCCGGGGGAGGGACCATTCATGGTTCCCCCGCTTCTGCCGAGCGATGTTTTCTGGGGGCCCCGGGCACCGGCAGAATTCGGCGATGTGCACGGGGATGCCGACCGGTTAGGCGATCGGCACGAAAGGAACACTAACCGAAAAATAACGGGAAAGTCTCGTTTTGATCACGGGCGTGTCTCGGCTTTCTGCGCCTGCCCGGCAGGGCACCTCCGCAGTCGGACGAGGTGCTCGGTGAGGGACACCGACAGGCGTCCCCGGGGAAGCTCAACTCAGGACAAAAGTGGTCTTGACCTGGGGGTCTGTTCAGTTCGTGTCGACGGGTGAGCAGGCCCCTGGCACGGGTCGGGGTGCCCGGTGACGACACCCCGTGTCATCACGCGGCTGTTAGCCGGGAAAGCCCCGTGGAGCCATTGATCGTTGATGCGCAGCTCATTCCCGCGAGAGGTGGCAGGCGTGATTTCTTTGGTGCGCTTCGGAGTTCAGTCGGGAATTCACAAAAGAGAAACTCTCGTGATGGTGATGCCCGGAGTGAGCCAGATTTCTTTTCGGGCGCGTCCGGAAGGCGTGCTCTGCATCGCGTGTCACGTCGGCTCCGGGGCGGCGCTCGACGAGCCTTCCCGAGCGTGTGCGCACTCCTCACCCTGTCTTCGGCAGCGGGGATCGCCCCGGGCCGGGCTACCTCTCCGGCACATACAGGTAGGCGCCGACCTGACCAGGGTCGATGGCGACGGAGCGGCGGCTGTACTTGTGGCCCGGGGGTGCGTAGTAGGAATTGTTGTACTCGGAGATGATCACTCTGCCGTCCTCCGTGATCTCATCGACCCAGCCGACGTGACCGGCCGCGCCGACGCCGGCACCGCCGTTGGGTCCCCACCACGCCACGGAATCGACCTTGGGAACGGTGGAGACCGTCCAGCCCGATGCTTCCCACGCCGATTTCCATTCCCCGCCGTTGCCCTTCGTGTGACCACCGAAGTTGTTGTCGAAGATGATGTCGGTGGGACTGCCGCCCATGAGCTCGTTCACCTTCCAGGCGGCGTAGCTGGTGCACTCACCGTAGAAGAACCGGACCGGGTCCACGTTGTAGACTCCGGGCGCTGGAGTGACAGCGTCCCACGGATAGGTGTTCTTGCCGTCTGCTGTCCTGCCGGGCACCCCGGCTCGAGCACCGCCGTCGGACGAACACCCGTCGAGGTCGGCGACAGATCCTCGGGTACCGCCGCCGGCAACCGCGGAGTCCCCCGGGGAGCGGGCTTCCGTTCCGCGCCACTCCTCTTGGTCCTCCTCGTCGGCCGAGCGGTCGACGTCGATGCCGGCCTCTCGGATGATCTTCTCTGCCGGGCCGTAGCTGTCGGCGTAGTGATTCGCGTTGGAGTTCCTCTGTACCCGGTGGATGACCCGGGTGATCTCTCCCGTCTCCCACCCGGAGACGGTGACAAGACCGCGGGAAGCGCCGTCGTGCCGGGGGCCGAGCAGGAAGCTCTTGGTCGCGTGCTCAGGATCGGTGACCTGCTCGACGGTGCCCCACCCCTGGCTCGTCTGCTGCTGGAAGAGCCCCTTGCTCGTGGTGGCAGAGCCGTCGGGGTTCGTCACCCCCTGGCCTTCGTCACCGAAGTCGATGTTGATCAGGCTGGATTCTCCCATCGCAGCGATGATGGCGATTCTCGATGCCTGGCCGGACAGGCCGAGGGCGGCTGCCGTCCTGTCGATGATCCTGGCGTTCCGGAGCTGCTCGTCGTGGAGTTCCTCGGGCACTCCGAGCCCGTCGTCAACGGCACCGATGGCCTGGTTGTCCGGTGATCCTGATTCGCAGCTCTGCGAATTGTTGCTGTACCCGATCGAGCTGACCACGAAGGTCACCACGACGATCAGGCTTCCGACGAAGAAGAAGCCGATGACGAGGATGGTGACCAGGGGCTTCCACAGCGACGTCCCCCTGTCCTGTGCTCGGGATGCTTCGGTGGTCATGGAGCGCTATGTCCCGATCCGGTGCCAGCTGTCGAGGGGGACGGCGTTGATCAGCCAGCCCTGGTCGGTGAGCTGCGAGCGGACGCGGAACGACAGCACATACGTCCCGTTGTCCTGGGTGTCCACGGTGACGTCGGCATGGTGGGCCCAGCGCAGGGGCGTGTCAGGACCCCAGTCCTCGACGTTGCCCTTGATGTCAACGGCGCTGACTGCGGTGGGGGCCTTGCCCTCCAGCGCTCCGTTGCTGACGCTGGGAAGCTGCTGGGCGAGGTCCGGGGTCAACCACGGCCGAACGGTCTCCTGCCAGCTCGTGTCCGTCTCGGCGCTGCGGGTGTTGTAGACCGTCAAGAACGCCTCGGCCACTGCGGCCGGGTCGTTCTCGTCCGGTTCCGGGACGGACGAGGGCGCGATGGTCTGCCGCTCGTACTGCCGGGGTCCCGCCGTTTCCGGGGCCTGCGCGTGGTCCGGGAAGGGCTGGGCGAAACCGTTGGACCTGTCCACCTCGGACCCCGCGGTGGGGTCGCCGGAGCCCGCAACGCCACTCTGCGAGCCCTGGGCGGTTTCCGACTGCTGCTGTTCCGCCGCAGCGTCCGGAGCCGGGAGCGGAGTCCTGAGGAAGTGCACGGCCACGATCAGTGCCGCGGCCACCAGGAACGCCGCCCACGCCGTCCGCTTCGCCGTCATCGGACGGCACCCCGTTCCGCTGCACGGTTGGCCCGTGAGCGGGCCTGCGCCTGGTACATGGCCGAGTTCGTCGCGGCCTGCCGGCGGCGGCGGTTCGGGGCCGGGGTGGATTCGTCGATGTCCCAGACGCGGACGACCTTGGTTCCCTCGGGAACGGAGCTGACGAGCTGCCCGCTCAGCACGTTGTTGGTCGTGCCGTTGCGGTTCACGCGCACCGAGCCGTACTGGCCGGCCGGCATCGTCGAGCGCTTCCGGGTGGACTCCGTGGCCGGGTGCTGAGCGGCCTCGGAGGAGAACGTGTCCGCCGTGGCGCCGGACCCGTCAGCAGGACGTGCACGAGCTGTCACCGGCACCCGGTCTCCGGCAGCGGGCTCCACCAGCCCGGGGGTGCGCAACGAACGCGCTTGGGCGACGCTGTGGTCCTGCTCTGCGGGCTGCGAGCGCGAGGCGGCGTCCTGAGGAGCTCGGTGCCCCAGCGGGATCGCCCCGTTCTCGTCGCGCACGCTCTGCCCGTGGCCGGTGGGGCCGGCCTCGAGCTCCCGGGGAGAACGCACCGGAGCCGTGTGGGTGCGCGGTGACGCCCCGGAACCGGGCTGGAGGGCGCCATTGGTGTGGGCGTTGTACAGGCTGCCGGCGACGAACCACCCGGCAGCCGCCGCGCGCGCGGCGACGACGCTGGCACCCCCGGTGGCGGGAGCCGCTGCTGAGGCGGCCACCGTCTGCAGTCCCTTGCCCATGTACCGGCGGCGGATCTGTTGGACTGCGGTCTTCCGGCCGGAGCTGGCGAGCTGTGTGGCACTGCGGGAGAACCCGGAGGGCTGGAGCGGAGCGGCGTGGTTGAGCGGAGAGCTGCCCAGCGCACGGGCGATCCTCTCGGCCACCGACTTGCCCTGCCGCTTGAGGTTCCAGAACGTGAGGGCCATGGCGATCAGGACGAAGCCGAAGATCAGGTTGCCGATCATCATCGCGGTGCCACCGAAGGACTCCGTGAACTTGCCGACCAGCCACAGGTAGAGGCTGATCAGGAAGATGTAGGCCCCGACCATGAACACGTTGACGAGCAGCTGCAGCGCGGCATTGATGAATGCTTGGCGCCCGCCGCCCGGGAACACCGCCAGGTGGGCCCGGAACACCGTGTTGATGAGTCCGAGCCCGGCCAGCACGACGTCCTTGAGCAGGAAGGCCAGGAAGACGACGATCAGGGCCATCAGCCCACCGGTCGATATCCAGAAGATCAGCAGGAAGGCGAACACCACGAAGTTGTCGGTCTCGTTGGCCGCTTTCAACTCCTCGTTGCAGCCGACCACGGCTTTGCGCAGCTTCTCCGTGTCCGCGCCGGACGTGGCCTGGTCGTCCCAGATCCGGGCGCACTCGTCGCCTTCGAGGGTGGAGCCGAACGAGAGCACCAGGGCAGGGTTGCGCACCGTGAGGTCGATGATCGGGCCGGAGACCGGGCTGGTGGAGACCGGAGCCCCCTCCTCGGAGCCCTCCACGGTGGCCGTCCCGGCCTCGGTGCCGTACTCGGCGGAGGTGCTGATCCACGACTTGATGTGCTCGCTGGGGTTGGCGATGGGGGTGGAGACGAGCCCGGCGAACAGGGCGACGAGAGCGATCTCGGCGATGGCCGCGCCCATCTTGCCCCGGATGAGTCCCCAGGCGATCACCACGGCGGCGATGAAGATGCCCAGGCCCACGATCCCGGTCTGGGTCAGCAGTCCCTGCACGGTGTTGGACAGGAGGACGAACGGGGAGAGGATCCAGTCCACCCACTCCAGCGAGAGGATGAAGTCGCACAGCGCGAGGATGCTGTAGACCACCAGCGTGTAGATCATCCAGGCCAGGCGCATGAGGATCCCGCGGATCTGACGGGTGACGTAGATGGTCTGGCCGTAGTCGAGGGGCAGTTCGGTGTACGTGCCCACGGGCACGCCGTGGGTGTCGGTGACGCCGGCCAGGGGCAGCCAGTAGGTGTCGATGGAGGTCTGCGACGCCGAGTCGTCCTCAGCGGCGAGGGCCGGAGGGGTGTTGATCAGCTGGCAGACGAGGCAGGTGAACACCACGGCCAGCGCCGCCCGGGTCCTGCGGTGGATGCTCAGCCACACCCACAGGTGCAGCAGGGCGTCCTCGGCGGGGGTGCTCGAGATCGTCCTCACGGCTGTGCCTCGATCCGTGCTCTGGGGGGACTGGTCAGTACCGTCCTGGCACGGTTCTCGGCCTGGGGGATCAGGACCTTGATCTTGCCGATGCGGTTGAGGTGGTCGCGGAACAGGCCCTCACCGCGGCGGTGCAGGGGCACCGTGCCGGAGGAGTCCATCGGTGACAGGTCCCTCGTCACCAGGTCCACGTACTCCTCGATGGCATAGCTGGGGTCCAGCCACATGAGGTTCTGCCTGGCCATGTCGGTGTCACGGGTGCGGAAGACACCTCGTTGCGGAATCAGACCGCGCAGCTGCGGCGGGCCCAGTTCGGAGGCGGAGTGCGTGCCCAGCACCACGGCGCCCTTGTGCTTGCGCCCGGTCTTCAGCGCCTCGCTGATGGTGGCGGTGCCTTCGGGGGAGCCGGTCATGTGGTGGCACTCGTCCACGGCGAACAGGGTCTCCTGGGCATCGTCGGCGTACATGATGTTCCGCCCGACGCTGGCGAGGTAGGCGTAGGAGGACCGCCCCATCGTCTTGTCGATGCTCATCTCCTTGCGCGCCTGGGCGTTGTTCAGCTCGTCCGTGGTCGGCAACGCCATCCCGTGCGTGCAGAAGACCGTGGCCTGGGCGGAGAAATCCATCGGCGGCAGCGCGGGGTCGAAGAAGGTCGCGCCGAAGTCGATGTCGGCGAACACGTCCATCAGCCGTGCGATCCGGCGAGCGACGTGGCGGTCGGCCTGGTCGACGGCGCTGGAGCCGAGGTGCTGCCTGAGCTGACCCAGCGACCCGATCTCCAGATCCTTGTTCAGCAGCTTCTTCAGCTCGGCGTTGAGCACCACGCCCTCGTCGTCCTTGACCGAGACACCGAGCATCATGGTCAGGAGGTTCAGGGTCTCGCGCACCCGCAGCGTGGGGTGGTGGTAGATCCGCAGGGGGTCCAGCGACCAGTCGGGCCGCATGAAGTCGATGACGTTGGCGCGGGTCAGCGACCGGGCCAGGGCCGCCCACTCCTGATTGTCGGAGTGGTCGACCGCGACCATCTGAGCGTTGCGGTCGATGCTGTGGCTGGCCACCGTCTTCATCGCCACGGACTTGCCGGACCCCAGCTCACCGAGGAACCCCATGCTGCCGGAGATGTCGTTCTCCGCCAGGCCGGCCAGATTGAGCAGCAGCGGAGAGAACCGCCCGGTGGTCACGTTGGTGGCGAACCGGAAACCGTGGGGCATGCCCAGCAGGTCGTTGGTCAACGGCACGCCCATGGAGAAGTTGCGGCCCGTGGTGATCTGCGCGAACTCGTTGGAGACGGAGGAGATCGTCGAGCCGGGCCAGAAATCCCAGAACAGCTTCTCCTGACCTCCCAGGGGAACGTCGAGGGTCCATTCGTCGGAGGTGTAGAGGTCGCGCAGGTCCTTCATCTCGTCCATGGCGATCTCCGCACTGGGGGCGGCGGAGGAGAAGATGATCGACGCGGCGACCTCGACCTCACGATCGGTGGCGCTCAGATCGGTGACGTACTCCTGGAGCGCCCGGGCCGACTTGTCGATCTCCCCGCTCCCGCCGACGATGGAGTCGCTTCCCGACTGGCGTTGCCGGTACTGGTCCTTGAGATTGTTCTCCGCCCTGCGGTTCTTGGCCTGGACCCTGTCGGCCGGAGTGATGACCAGTCGCAGGGCGAAGTCGATGTCGTGGGAGATCGAGGCGGCGAAGTTGATGAACTCGGCGCCGGGGAAGACGAATCCTGCCTGGGGCGTGAGCCCCATGATGGAGAACTGCTGGTAGGAGGGTTCGGTGTCACCGGTCTCGACCTTGAGGAAGCGCCGCTTGAACAGCTTGGTCTGGGGCAGCTTCTCGTCGGGCATGTCGCTCAGCCCGCCCTCGTCCAGCAGCGGGTCCGGGAGGCAGCTGGAGGGGTTGATCCACTCCCCGACCTCCGTCACGGCTCGGTGCTCGTAGGGCAGACTCACGTCCGCACCGCGGCTCACCAGGTGGTCGGTGATCCACCGGACCGCGGTGATGCCGACCCGCTGCGGGTGGAAGGTGGCCGGGATGCTCTTCTCGATCTGGGACATGCGGGCCTTCCAGGTGTTGAAGGCCCGCTCCGCCGGCGGCTTGATCGGAAGCCGGGCGATCTCCGAGACGGTCAGGTCGAAGGAGCGGCGGAAGTTGCTCCACAGCTCGTGCGGGGTCTTGTAGGAGAGCGGGGTGATGAGGAAGTACAGCCGCTCGCCCGACGGGTTCTCGGACAGGTCCTGGTAGGTCAGGCTGCACTCCTCCAACCACTGCTGAGAGGGGCGCTCGACGTCCTGGAGCAGCTTTCCCATCAGGGTGTCGGGCGAGCTGGAAGTGACGAGCCCGAGCAGCATCACCTCTCCGGTCAGCGCCTGGAAGAGGTCCTGGTGCTTGGCGCGCACGGACTCCTTCTGCGCGATGGTGCCCAGCCCGTAGGCCTGCCCGTTCAGCTGCCAGATCCCATAGGCCACGCCGTCGCGGGTGACGAAGACGTTTTCGCGCATCCAACGGACGGGCTGGCGGACGGTGTCGGCCATGAGAGGGCTCCTTGCGGTTCTTCAGCGCGCGGTGGTCAGATCGGCCGTCAGCCGATCCAACCCGCAATTGATCGGCGTCTGCCGGACTGTCGGCGCATTCCGGTCGTCCCGTGTTGCCACGTTGACCGCGGTGTCGTCGGACGGGACCCTGTTCGCCGGTCTCGCCGTGGTTCTCGACCAGGAGCTGGGAATTGCCCGGCCGCGGTACTTGCCGGTCCGCGGCCGCGACATCAGGGTGATGCAGCAGTTGATGAGATTGATGATCGACCGGCGCGAGCGAGGCAGCCTGCCGACCCCGTAGGTGATGCCGATGGCGGCGGCGGCGATGTACAGGACATCGGCGATCGTCCCCTGGCTCCAGATCGGACGGGTGATGAATCCGGTCACCAGGACCATGATCCCGACGACGAACTGCGTCACGGTATAGGGCCCCCCGGGGATCGCCTCCCCCGTGGGGGTCACACCGATGAGCTGCTGGAACTTGCGCGCCGCGGTGTAGAACTTCCCGGTCTGCACGTGGTTCTGGGTGCTCATGAGGACGTCTCCCGTGCGGCTCTCATGCCCTGGCCAGGACAGCGGCCTGAGCATAGGCCGCCACCTGATCGGCGGCGGCGCCGGTCCCCGTGGCGGCGGTCTCCTGCTGGGCCGCTCCGGCGAAGAACATGATCAGGGCGGGCAGCGCGGCGATCAGACCGCCGATGACGACCCCCATGATGACCGACCCGACGTTCTTGCCCCGCCAAGAGATGATGATGGCCACGAGCAGCCCGAGCACGATCAGTATTCCCTGGATGGCCGTCTGGGTCTGAGCGGTCTTGTCGTTGATCCAGTCGAAAAGACCGGTGGCCTGCATCGAGGCGGTGGCCTGGGCCACGTGCACGGTGGCGGCGGACGTAAACACGGGGGGTGCTCCTCGGGGGTCGTCTTCGATGTGTCAGGTGCTCAGGTGCTCAGGTGCTCAGGTGCTCAGGTGCTCAGTGCCGGGGCGGAGTCGAGGGACTGGACTTCCCAGCGCCCGTCCCGGACGGTCATGCCCAGCACGTACTGGGCGGGCTTGGTGGTCCCGTCACGGGTGAGATCGACGTCGACCAGCAGTTCGGCCGTTCGACCATCAACCGGGTCGGAGTCCGTGATCTCCTCGGTCGATGCCAGGGTTCTCACCGTGGCCTGGGTCCAGTACGCGGGGGTGATGGCGGTGATGGTGGATTCCGGGGAAACAACTCTGGTCACATCTCCTTGGCCGGTGAGGTATGCCGTCATGAAATCGTCCACTGTGGCCTGCAGGTCCCTGCTCACCACGCGGCCGGGATAGCCGAGGTCGGGGGAGGACCCCGTGGCGGGCATCGAGACCGGCGTCGGCAGTCCGACAGGAGCCAGCGTGTCCCCGTCAGCCTGCACGGCGACCTGATACCAGTATGGCGTCCAGGAGGTCACTTCCTCCCCGTCCTCGTCATCGGTGGTCTCGAGGGAGGCGGAGACGATCACGGTGGTCATGTCCCCCGGCGCATCCTCCACGCTCGCCACGGCCAGATCGCGGTAGCTGATGGGGCTCCGGCCCTGGATTCCCGCCCCGGCTCCCGGGCTGTACTCGTCGAGTGCGGCGTGGTCATCGCTGGTGGCGGTCAACCAGGCCGACAGGTAGGCCTGCGCGAACGCGCCGGCCTCTTGCTGCTGGGTGCTCACGCCAGGGTCGGCGACCGGCTGCGCTGACGGGGCGGGCCGGGTGAAGGCCAGGAAACCGCACAGTGAGCCCAGGCCCATGAGGACGATGAGTCCGTAGACCAGCCACTTCCCCACGGCCGAGGCACCGGACTGGACGACGGTTCCGTCGCCGGTCGTGCTCCGCGCCCGTCGCGCCTGCCTCGATCCGCGACGCGCATCCGCGGTGGACGAACTCCCTGTGGGCAGTCTTCTCCGGAAAGGGCTGTTCTTCTCTGTCATTGCGGGGGATTCCTTTGTCACTGCAGCCCGTACGATGCCTGCCGCGCTGCCTCGGCGATCTCGAACTGGTCGGATGCGAGCGCCTGGTTCTCGACGTCCCGCAAGATCTGGCGAAGCTCGTCCGCTATGCGGGACCGGTGCTCATCTGCCCATGGCGCACATGCCCGCAGGGGCTCGTCCACCAGCTCGCAGGCGTCGATCATGTGCTGAGGATCGCTGCTCCCGGTCAGGGTGGCAACGATCCACTCGACATCGGTGTCAAGCCGGCCGATCCTCCACTCGCCCTCCGTGCGGAAGGTCTCCGGCAGCGTGTCCCTGATCTTCTTCGCTGTGCGTGTCCGTCGCGTGCGTGCGGCGGGACCCTCGCTCTCCTCATCCGGCCAGAGGGCTCTGCTCGTCGTGATGGCATCTGCGGCTGAACCGTGAAGGTGCAGATAGGCCACCGTTTCAGCGGGCTTGCCGCCGGCTCTGGCACCGTCCGCGCGGTAGATCTGCGGCCTGCCCAGCAGCGCGAGGGTGAACCGGGGTGCCTGCTCCTGAGCCGGTGGGGCCGGCGTTGCGGGCTCCCGCGCCGGGAGGGGCGCCACGGGGGGCCTGTTCTCCATCAGATGACTCTCGTGATCGGGTATCACGCTCTCCCGATCCAGCATGGCTTCGAGGTCCTCCACGCTGATGCTCGTCGACCCGGCCGGCTCGTCGGCGTCGCCCGCGGGAAGGAAGTCACCCACCGTGAGGTTCCCGGCAGCTTCCGCCGCGGATCCTGCTTCCTCCTGGCGTTTTCGCCACGTGCCGTCCATCGCTGCGTAGAGACTGTCACCTTCCCCGACGAGATGGGGCCAGATCTTCAATCCGCTCGGGCCGGCATTGACGACGGTTGCTCCGCCGTCCTCGTCCTCGGAGATGAACATCGCCTGCTCGGTGACGACAGTGTCGGTCATCAGCCCCACGTTCCCGGATCGAATACGGTTGTACGCCTCGATGGTGGCCGGGCCGGATCCCATGACGTAGATCGTGGCCGAGGTTCCGTGCAGGTCCTCCGGGGTGACCTGCTCGATCGATTCTACGAGGTGGAAACGGGATTCCTCGTGGTACGGGGTGAGGAAACTGACCAGTTTGGGGCCCAGCTCCCGGTAGCCGACCAGCCAGAGGTGCTGGTTCCTGGCCCACGGTTCGGTGGCCTGCTCCATGACCTGACCGACCATGATGGCGGTGGTGAAGCGGGCCAGGCCGACAGAGCCGAGCACTTCCCAGCGGTTGGTGTTCATCAGCACCTTGGCCCCGGCCATCGAGTTCCCGATGGCGGTCAGTGCCGCGGTCTGCTGCCCGTAGACGGTGCCGGTCGCCAGCGCGAGCGCATCGGTGTGGGCGATGGCCCAATGGTCCCTGTATTCCTCGGAGACAGGGTAGAAGGGTTCGTCCAGGTGCACGTCCTCGCCGAAGGAGAGGGTGACTTCGTGCTCCTTGATCTGTCCCATTTCGACGACGGGCAGTTCGGGTCGGTCCCCGAAGTAGAACGCCACCTTCTCCATCGCGTCAAGACCGGTACCAACGGGTGCGTGGCTGATCTGATCGGTCGAGGACGGAATGATGCGACGGCGCCGATGAGTCCTGATGCCCTCCTGGGACATCCACTGGTCGATCTCTTCGTCGCGGCTGTTGTCCATCTCCCCTCCTCCTCGACATGTTGGTGCTCAGAGGTTCCGCCGATCGGCGGAACCTTCCAGGACGAATTTGCAGCGAAGCCGAGAACACGAAGGCAGCGAAGCCGAGGTCAACGGTACCGTGACGTGCGCCAATGCGCAGGAGGACCCCCGGGCTTCGGTGGACAAGAACCCGGACGGTTTGCTCATCACCGACGAGGTGCAGAGGTCTCCATCTCCTCCTCGAGGGGGGTATCCGGAGATGCAGCAGTTGACGAGATGACTGCGCACCACGTGGCTGGACAGCTGTCTCTGTTCCTGTCCTGTCCGCTGCCGCCGTGGACGCCGAACCTCACGACTTGCGAAGTGGGGCGCCTGAGACGATGGCCGCGGACCCGGCAGTTCTCCGGGTCGCGTCTCCGGAGGACCGCGCGTCTGTGGGCTCCGCACGACGACGACGACGGCTCTGGGCGCTCGCACTGCTCGGGCTGCTCGGCAGGGGAGGGCAGCCGGTGTTAGCCAAGCGACAAGATCATGGACGGGCTGGTCGACGCGGGCCTGTTCCGAGCGACGAACGTCGATGGTGAAGTCGTAGCACCCCATCCCCGAGATCCTTCGGCCTGTGGGCGGAGCAATGGCCGAATGGGCAGCGGTACCGGGCCGAGGTGACGCGAAGGCCGGGCTCTACACCCGCCACTTGGCCAAGAGCACTCGCCGGTGACCCGGGCCGGCACGAAAGGAACGACCCCCAGCATGACCGCCGCAGGCCGCCGCCGGAAGTCCCACCTACCTCACCGGACAGGACGCCGTCGCTCCCTCCGTGGCCGACACCACGGCTCCGCCCACAGCCGCAGCACCCGCGCCTGCGACCCCGGCGCCTGCTGTACCGCACAAAACTGTGCCCGCTTCCGAAAATCAGAAGATCGAGAAAAAGAAGACCTCTGCCACGGGCACCCGCCGGCGCCTCCAGGTTCAGATGGACATGGATGACTTAGCCGAGCTGCATTCGGCCTACAACCAGGGCGCCCAGTTCCGCCGGCACCGCCAGCAGCTGGGTGCCCCGGACTCTCTTACGGAGGCGGGCATCGTGGTGGGTGGCGTGAAGGAGACCATCATGAGTCGGGCGGCGGTGGCCAATCTCGAGGAGCTCCGGGCCAGCGGGTTGTTCTTGGATCCGTTGATCCCGGACCGGGCCATTGTCCAGGAGGTGCGGATTTCGGGGGAGTGGTACGGCCAGTACCGCAAGGGCTCCCGGGTCCTGGATGCCTACACCGCGATCGCGAAGAAGGTGCTGCGATGACCGACAAGCCCGAGCGCCCCGCCTCGCTGGCCCGCCGCCGGCCCCGCCCGGCTCCGGATGAGCACGTCGACCCGGTCGACTACACACCCCCACGCGCTACCTCACCCCAGCCCGCGACACCGGTGGTGTCGTCCCCGCCGGTGCCAGCGGCCCCGGCGGCGGAGCCCCCGGCGGCCGCACCCAAGCGGGGCCGGGGTCGGCCGCGCCGGGAACCCACGATCCAGCTCGGGGTGCGGGTGGCCCAGGATGTCTCCGATTTGATCGAGGAGCTCACCGAGCACGACGGCACCGCCCGTGCGGTGATCGAGAACGCGGTGCGCGCCTACGCCCAACAGCTCAACCGATAGAACCGGCCCCCGATAGGGGAGGGGTGCCGGCCGCGGGCGGCTTTCCCATGGTCGGCGAGGAAGGAACCCGGCTCACCACTGGTGGTGAGCCGGGTTCCTTCTGCTGGTGACAGGCGGCGGGATGGGGTGGGTGGTCCCGTGGGTCCTCGAACGACCCGGGTGCCCGCGCTCGGTCCGAAAGCTGCCAGGGCCAACCCCCAGCGAGGCCTGTTCCCGGGGGCCAAAGGGACGACCAGCGCTGTCCAGGCTGGACGCGGGGCGTCCCGGCAGCTCCGTACTGGGCAGGGACCGCCAGCCTGCCATCGCCGCGCCATCGTGAGGAGGGGACCCGGTGACGCTCACCGTGCTCGAGCCCTGCCCCGAGACGTTGCACGGCGATGCTGCAGCAGTGACCGCCCCGCACCGGGCCCACTGTCGTGGAGCACCCGGACAGGCCCAAGGGGTGTCCGGGTGGGGGAGTGGGGTCTACTGGGCGGCGTAGTAGGCGTCCTTGACGGACTGGTGGATGCGGCCGCGGTCGGAGACCTGGTGGCCGTTCTCCTTCGCCCAGGCCCGGATTTTCGCCGTCTTCGGGTTACCACCAGTGGAGGAGCGGGGGCCGGTGGTTCGGGTGGGCTTGCCCTGGGCCCGCCGGCCAGCGGCGGCGTAGGGGCGCAGGGCCTCGCGTAGCTTCTCCGCGTTAGCGGTGGAGAGGTCGATCTCGTACTGCCGGCCATCGAGGCCGAACTGGACGGTTTTATCCGCAGGACCACCTTCGAGGTCGTCCTCCAGAATGATCTTTACGCTCTGGGCCATCACAACACCTTTTCCTTGATCTCGTTCTGTCTTCCGCCGGAATACGCTCACTGTCTGGGACACCAGCATCGGTTCACTTTCCCATAAGGTATTCGGGGAGTCGAATTGCCACCGATGGGAATGAGCGCTTTCACGTACCGACTCACCCTACCGACAAAGGGCCATAGTTATTCAATTGCCTTCGGAGGCGGCGGGCGCGCTCACATAGACATCGCTTACTGATATACCGATGGCCCGACGCATGCGTCGGGCCATCGGTATAGACGGACACTCCGGGCAGTGGGCGTTCCCTGCTGTGGGGTACGAGCGGCGGCGTCGGTAGGGATTGGAAGTTCGATCGAGTTTGAAATCGCCATAGACGAGTCGACTTTGCCGAGTCATCCAGCTGGTTGTCACCGCTTCCCCGTGGCTTTTTCCTCCCAGAGGCGCAGTAGGCGTGGATTGGAGACCCGGGAGCGGTTCCTGTAGCGCTTGTTCTTGCCGGCGAGTATCTCGGAGGCGAGCTGGTGGAGTTCCATGGCGGAGCTGCCACGCCAGTTCAACTTCAGGGCTCCGGCCAGCAGTTCGTCCGCGGTGAAGGCATAGCCATGCTTTCGGAGTTGCTGCAGTCCGTCTAACACGAGGTCGAAGTCGCTGGGGTGCCCCAGTCCCGTGCTGCTGTTGATGCTGCCGGTGAAGGCCTCCAGGGCCTCCCAGACGACGGGTTCGCGGAGAGTGGGGTTGGCCGGAGGGATAACGTCTCCGCCCAGGTGTTCCGGGTGGTAAGCGTCCACCCAGGGCTGGAGCCACTCGTTATTCGTGGAGATCGCCACGATGGCGGAGGCGCCACGGAGATCCTCGGCCGCGGCCAGGGACTCCATGTTGGGGCAGTACACAATCAACGGCCCTCTGGGGCTTTGATTGCTGCTGGTGTGGCGGTCAGCGCTGATGCGCACGCCGCGTTTCTCCAGCTCCTGGAGCGCGGGGACGTTCCGAATTGTGCTGCGCTGAGGAACTCGCAATCCGATGGATTCCCAAGCTGGGGTCTCACTGTGGTCGAAGGCCCACTTCAGGGCCGGACGAACCGCATCCTCGGGCCGGACGGGCAGTGCGACGTACGCGCGGGGGAAATCACGCTGAGGCTCAAAGATCACCATGGGGGAGGGCCTACTTTCTCGGCTCGAAGCGCAGGGCATCAGTCATGACCGGCTTCAGCCCTTCGGCGGATGCGGGTCATTGCCGTAGGAATTCTTCTCACCGATGCGACCGTCCTTGTTCTTGATGACGTGCTCGGCGTTCCGGTCCACGGCCATCTGCCGCCCGGTTCGCTGGGCCTCCGCCTTCGTGGCCGACACATTGCTCGCGCGGCTGTTTCCATCGACCTTGTTCTTCCACACGCCGTCCTCGTTGTACGTCGTGACGCTGGGCTTACGTGCCATGCTGTTCCCCTTTCGAGTATCAGTAACGGGGTGCAATTCCTATGTAATCCAATGTACCCAGGGGGTCCGACGGCCTAATTAGCTCTGTGGTGGCCGCACTGCTTGAACTTCGGCGCAGGGGCTGCTCCCGACGTCTTCGCTTGCTGGCGAAGGGTGGGGGTGCGGGTGCTCCCAGGTGGCACGTGCAAAGCAGGAGGGGCCCAGAACAGCGCTGCAGATCAAACAGAACACCCCGATGGACAGCAGCCAGCTGAACCAGGGTGGCCCTTCCGTTACTCCTCGGGTGCTGAAGCCCTGGGCGAAGCCGATGAACACGCTCAGGCACCACAGGCCAACCCCGAGCGAGAGCAGCACGGCCACGCCTTGCCATCCGACCTGATCGACCGTTTGCCGGCCGGCGAAACCGTCCACGCTTCTCGCCACCAGAGACTGCCCATCAAGATATGCCTGGGCAATCCGGCGCCGCTCATGGATCGAATTAGAAGTGGTTTCGATAGTCCTTCCGGGGCAGTCGCCGGGCGCAGATGACTGTGATGGCCAGGGTGGCCACGGCGATGATCGTGGTGGCGCTGCGGTCGTAGCGGGTGGCCAGGCGACGGAAGGCCAGCAACCAGGAGATCGTGCGTTCCACGACCCAGCGGTACCGGCCCAGGCGCTCACTGGAGTCCACCCCGATCCGGGCGATCCGGGCGGTGATCCCACGCCGGCGCAAGTAGCGGCGCACCCGCCGGTTGTCGTACGCCTTGTCCGCGTGCAGCTTGCCTGGACGGCGCCGTGGACGTCCCCGCCCTCTGCCCTTGACCGGGCTCAGTCCATCCAGGATCGGCTCCACCAGCATGGAGTCATGGCGGTTGGCTCCGGTGATCGCCACGGCCAGCGGCAACCCGTCGGCCGTGACCAGTAGGTGGTACTTGGCGCCGGCCTTGCCGCGATCGGTGGGGTTGGCCCGTCAGTTCGCCCCCCTTTTGGCTCGGACGCTGACCGAGTCCAGGCACGCCCTCGACCAGTCGAGCTGGCCGTCCTGGCCCAGCTGCTCGAGCACGGCGTGGTGCAGCTTCTCCCACACCCCGGCCTCCTGCCACGCCCGTAGCCGGCGCCAGCAGGTGGTCCCGGAGCCGAAGCCCAGCTCCACGGGCAGTTTCTTCCAAGCGATGCCGTTGGCGGCCACGAACAGGATGCCGTTCAGGGCCTCCCGGTCATCCACGCGCGGTCGCCCGGTGCGCCCGTTCTTCGTCGGCGGGGGTGGCGGGATCAAGGGTTCCAGCAACTCCCACAACTGGTCACTGACCAGCCGCCCGGAGACTTTCTGACTCGTCATGGCAGCCATGATCACCAGCCAGGCCGGCACCACTCAATGCCGCACCCATAAGTATTGAAACCACTTCTAAAACGCCTGATCTTGGAAGCCATTCCTCTTCAACCCGGTTCTCCGGGGTGCCAAGTTGAAGTCCTTGTCTTGCCACCCATGGGATGCGAGACGTCTCGTCGAGCGTGCGGGGAGACTCCCACTTTCTTGGTTATGAAATGGGGTGGTTGCGAGACAAGCCCCACCGGCCGTCAATCACCTACAGAGTCACACGCGAAGGCGACGAAGACACTCCTATCGTCGACGTCACCTGATTTTGGGTCCGGTATAGGTTCGACTGGCGAGGGTGGCGATAGATCCTAGGGCGCAGATTAGGTCCATGACCGCATCCCGTGTGTCCTCGCGCCGACGAGAGGCGTGAATTTCGAAGGGCTTCAGCCCGACAAGTGGGATGGGTCGGAGGCCAGCACTGACGATCGATGGCAGCAGCGCCGCTGGCACGACAGCGACGCCGAGGCCTCGGGAGACGCCCTGAAGGACATCTCCGATTCGTCGGGCCTGTATGGGCACGAGCTTCGCCTCCGACAACGGTCGGTAGTCCCCCAGACATCCAAGAGACATCATTCCGGCTGGAATCTCCGGGTTGTGAAGCATGGGCAGTCCGGCGAAGTCGGCGACGTCCAAGGCCGAGGCGCCGGCGAAGCCATGTTGCACGGGTACGACTCCAACTCGCCACATCATGGTTAGTGGTGTTGATTCTAATGCCGTGTGTTCGAACCCCGATGTTGTCCAAGCAACATCGATCCATCGTCGAAGCAGGCTCTCGGCCATCAGGGGATAGGGGACGGCAATGCACGCGAGGCGGGTCTCGGGTCGATTCTGGTGCAGCAGGTTCGCCAGCAGTCTCAATTCGTCTCGTCCGGGGGATTCGCCGACTCGGCCCGGCACACCAAGTCGGATCGTAGAACCGCTAGGTTCGAGAGCGGCCGAACGAGCGACTCGTGCCTGAAGCAGGAGAATCTTCGCTTGAGGCAGAAAGCGCCGACCCGCGGCGGTGAGCGTGAATCCCCCAGAGTTTCGGTGTTCGATCAGAGTAATACCGACTTGTTGTTCCAGCCGTTGGATTCTCTTGGTCAGGGCGGGAGAGCTCAGGTGAAGCCGGGCAGCAGCACGGCCAAAGTGTTCCTCTTCGGCCAGGATCAAAAAACTCGCCACACATTCCAGATCCATCCCCACAATCCGCCCCCCCGGCATGTGACTGATGCAAATATTACGACCCTAGGGGTCAGTAAAGGAATCCTGATTGGGTCAGCTGTCAAGACTAGGTTCCTGTCAGGAACCAGTATCGCCTAGGGCCTTCTTGACCCGCTACCGTTCCACCACGGACCAATAAAAGGTCCCCCGCATAGGTCCACATCGGTGGCATAGGTCCACTTCGGTGCTTGGGCCATCGGTAATAGGTGCGACTTGCCTTGCCACTCTCATCTCCAGCTCACTCGGGAGAAAATTGCGGGACCGACTACCACTAGGAACCTGCCATGGTATCGCTTTCTGCGTCCGGT
This sequence comes from Kocuria kalidii, assembly GCF_044462225.1. Taxonomy (NCBI): domain Bacteria; kingdom Bacillati; phylum Actinomycetota; class Actinomycetes; order Micrococcales; family Micrococcaceae; genus Kocuria; species Kocuria kalidii. Next base: position 18,270 of record NZ_JBISWJ010000079.1, read on the forward strand.
GAGATTTTTTCTTTGTCGCTTTCTGGCCAGGCTGATGCGGACGGCTGGGCGCGAGCTGGCGGTAAAGGCGTGGTTAGTAGCAACATCGTTGCTGACCTGAGCTTGTGCCATGGGATTTCCGCTTCCTTGGGTGCATCGATTGTGGCTGAGGCTGAAGCTAAGCTCGGCGCGTTGTTCCTCATTGCCGCAAGCGGACAGGCCGACGCATCGGCCCAGGCCGGTGCTTTTGCACGGGCTAAGTTCTCTGGGGACGTTTTTAACGACTTCGGAGCTGTCCTGGGTGTCGGTGCTGAGGCCAGCGTCGCTGCTTCCGCGCAGGTCAGTGCGGGGCTCGACGTGAACGGGATCGCTCGGGCAGCTGAAGCGGCCTTAGGGGATTCTTTCGCGTTGGGCATGTTCACAGCATTCCTTAACGAAGTGAGGATTGAAGGAGGCGCGGGTGTGCGCGCCACTGCGATTGCCTCCGCCCGAACCAACGTTGGTCTCGCCGGGAATCTATTGGATAATCCGGCTACGTTCAAGATCTCCGCTGAGTCTGAGGCCTCGGTGGTAGTGGGTGGAGGTGGGGAGGTCTTCTTCATCTGCGAGATAGCCGATTCGCGACGGATGGCCCTAACCATTTCTGAGCTCGCCGCGGCGGAGATCGCCCATCTGGGCCGGCAGCAGTTGCCTGAGGAGCTTCACTTCCTGCTGGAGTGGTTTGAGTTGTTGGCGCCGGCCACCACAGGCATTATCTGGGAGCTGGGGCAGCATGCTGCACTGGAAACGCTGGGGCCGCCGGAGGCCGTTGCCACTCGTGTGGTGGACGCGGTGATGGGTCGTCTGCAGACCCTACTGCTAGACCGTGCCGTTGACGCTGGACTCGATCTAGTGACCCAGCTCCTGGGCGACGTGGGCTACAAGCTAAGACTGACCGGGGATGCCAGCTCGCGTGAGTCGTTGGCTGATGCCATCGACAAGCTGGCCGACAGCGTCCCTCAGCACAACCTGTCGATTGGTGAGGTCACCGACTTCGCTGCGCGACTTCTCGAGCTCTTGGTCGAGTCCCTTGGCAGTGAGACCGCTCGTGTGGTGCGCCGGCCGTTGGCCCTTCTCTGGACAGCGGCCTCGATTGCAATCGCCTTGCGTGACCCGTATGCCTCCGGCGAGTACAGTGCCCGCGTCATCGGCGCAGGGCAAGTGGTGGGCGATAGCTGGAGAAAATTAGCCTTTCCCCCCCCTCCGGAGTGGGTCAGGGACGAGTGGAAGGACGCGCTCGACCGGGCCATCTCCGGCGACTTGGAGCTGGCCGACTACATTGACGCCCTGGTCGCCCTGGGAATAGAGCAAGTGCTCGGGGAAGCGTTCACACTCAGGCCCTTGCTGACCGAATTTGGTGGGGCCCTCGACTTGTCCATCGGTGATCTGATCCATACCGTCATCGCCGTGGAACGGAGCGATGACCTCTCCGGCACCCCGGTCTATCGGGCCCTCCGTGAACTGCTTGGCCGCACCATAGACGAGCTAATCATGGGGCGACTCATGCCCGAGCTCAGGGCTGCCCTACCCCGTGACTCGACAACCCGCCGATGGCTGGAGGAAGCGGCCCTCCCGAGTCTGCTCGGGGTCCGTTCTTTCGTGCTTGGCCGGGTGGACAATCTTGTCGACGGATCGGTGGGCGACGATCTTACCCCCTTCCTGAGCGAGTTTCGGGCGGCGTTGGGCGTGCTTGCCGGCAAGGTCGTCCTGCGGAATCTCCTGGTGCTCAGTTTTGTGCTTGAAGACCACCAGCGCGAGACGGTTGCGGCCAATGTGCGGACGCTGGCGGGGCAGGTTCTCGCTGGGCGCGGCGGCGTGATCGCGGCCGACTGGCGTGCCATTGTGGCTAGCTTTACCCCTCCGCTCATTAACCAGGCCGCGTTCAATAACGCGTCCCGCGAGTTGTTGGGGGGCCTACTCTTCCTTACCGCGGACATCATGGAGGCCGAGCCGGCCAACCGCCGCAGCAAGCGCCGCGAGGCGATGGAGAAGGCCCTGCGCGTGGACGACCTCACAGTCGATTACAGCGTTGTGGATGATGTCGCTGGCTTCATTCGCTCGGTCATGGACTGCAACACCGTCCCTGACCCCTCGGCGGTGCTCCAGGTTGCCGGGTTCCAGCTGACGACCCTTTCGGAACAGGCCTTGCTTGGGTTGCAGGGAGTGGCGGCCTTGCTGGAGAAGTTCTTTGCGGCCCTGCTGGTGCCAAACATGGAGGAGCACAGGGAGCGATTCAACGCATTCGTCGACGCGCTGGACCGACAACGGAAGCAGGCCATCGTGAACGTCCGTAATGCCGATAGGGAGCTGCAGAAGGCCTTAAAGGCTTTCGATGATGCAACACTGGCCTTCGACAACTCCCTTAGGCAGTTGCGCAGAACCCTGCGGACTCAGGCGCAACGGGATCGCGTCAAGGAGGCAATCCGAGTTGCGGGCCGGGCCCAGGCCATCAAAAATTCCGGTGGTCTCGGTGGCGCCGCATTCGACACGGCATGGTTCGCGGCCAATTGGTTGTTTGACCCGGCGATGGTTGTGCTGTCCGCCCTTGCCAGTGAACTTTCCAATGTCCTAGCCAGTGTCAGGAATGCCAACGAGGCGGTGGCAGCAGCAGCGGACTACATCAGCAATGAGCTAATTGAGGTGCTGGAGAGCATAGATTTGCTCGGTCTGAAGGACTGGTTCCCGGACATCGATGCCCTTGCCCGCAACGTCGCGGCGACCGTAGTTCGCCACGGCCCGCTCAACGATGAGCTCAAGAAGGCTGGCCGTCAACGCAAGACGCAACGCGAGGCTGGGACACGGCGCAGTAAGGCACAGAGCAGTCTTAACAGCGCCAACGCCGCACGGGCCAGTGAGGTAGCTAAGAGCAACGCAGTCAGCCGCAACGCGGTCACCCCGAAAATCGTGGCTCCTCTTGCCACGCCCCAAAATAAAACGGCACAGCCCGCAGTCCACAACGGCACGGTCACTCTCCGGATTAAACTCCCCGGCGGTGATCACCGGCTCCTCGGGGAAGGCCGGGGGCGCCGGCTCCAGGTGCGGTTAAACGGCCAGCCCCTCACGCTATCCCCGCAACACCTGCAAGTGGGAAAAAAAGGCAATTGCCGTTTGACCCGACCCATGACAAGTGCAGACGGGTTGAAAACGGGAGTAAACGTCGTGGAGTGTTTCATAGTCTCGCCAGGGCAGCCGAAGGTGGACCGGGTGGCGTTCGCGTGGATGCCATCCATCGAGAAGATCGGTACGGGCATCCAAATTGACCTGATCGACTCACGGCTCGACCTTGACGGGGTGCGCCCTCTCGACCCTGTCCGCGAGCACGTGGCAGTCATCAACGCTGGAGAAGCGCCCGTGGGTTTACTCGGCTGGCGACTCCAGGATCGATCCGGGCACAAGTTCCGCTTTCCGGAGGGGGAGCTGGCACCCGGTGCGACGCTACGCCTCCACACTGGCGCTGGCGACAGCACCCCCGCGCAGCAGTTCTGGGGCCGACAACAGACAATGTGGAAGAACCAGGGGGAACCAATCACGTTAATCCGGCCCTCCGGGGCGGTTCATCAGGTGGTCGTGACGGGAGAAGAACAATGACAACGACAAATCGTCCGGTTCTTGCTGGTAATGACTTTGACCACGACCGCATACGTCAGGCTCTTCAACTGGTCTCGTCGGTGCTGCGTGATGGCGCTGAAGTCGAGGATGAACTCGTATTCCGGATGCTCCTGCCCGACTTTGAAGTTAACGGCACCAAACTCAGCTCGGAACACAATACTCAACTCGATGAACTAATCGCAATTGGATCCCGCTTCCGGGCGCTGAGGATATTCGAAATCGTTGGACGGGCAAGCCGAACCGGTAATGAATTGAACAACCTACAGCTCTCGGACTCGCGGGCACGCGCCGTGTCCCAATACCTCACGGAGCGTCTGCGGACCGATCAGCTCGGCGAAGTGATCGTGAAGGGAATCGGCTCGAAAGAACCTATTCTAGACGTCGGTCCGGTCGAGGAGGCGCTCAACCGAAGTGCTGAAGTGCTATTCGCATTCAACCACGTCCCGAAATTCGAGAATACCGACCCGACACCCCAGTGGAGTATTGTCCTTGGGCAGTCCACCGAGTGGTTCTTCTCGGGGTCCCAGAAATTCACATTGATTAGGGATGACACCGGAGAGCAACGGGCGGGTACCTTCAGGTACGCCGACCTTTCCCTCTCGCCAAGTCCATGGAGCCTAACCAAGAAACTGTTTGGGAAGTCCGGCGTCGAATTCGACAAGATTCTTGAGGAGGCGAAAAAACTGGGGCCGCGGTGGCACAGATGGCTTAGTGATCTTGTGTTGGAACTTATCGGCAGTCTGAGTGTGATGCCGACCGATGACCCGGCCGAACCACGCAAACTTGTCGTTGGCGCCAGCGTCGGCTGGGACGCATTCGACGGCGCCCCCACCTTTGTGCTCGCACCGTTCAGTGGCAAGGCCCCAGTCGGAGAGATCGACTATTCCTTCCTCATCTTCGGCTGTCCGACCCCATTCGCGGGGTGCCAAGGCCCAAAGGCCAGCTTGGGCCTAGGGTCACTTTTCCCGGAGCTGTCCACGGGGTGGAAGGTCGGCGTCTTCGAGCTTGACTGAGCGTAAATCCAGCGGGCTCGACCCTGGGGGCGCCTGCCCTGTATCAATTGCGGTACGCGGTTGTCGTGAGGTGCGCGGACGACGTCCTGGCCTACTTCGACCGGCCCGGCACCAGCAACGAGCCCACAGAAGCGCTCAACGGCCGGCTCGAGCACCTGCGCAGCTCCGCCCTGGGGTTCCGCCCTCACCAACTACACCAACTACATCGCCAGAACATTGCTCGTGACCGGCGGGTTCAAGCCCCGACTACACCCTGGATCCTGAAGAGCCAGTTATGTGAACCGAGCAGGGTCAGAGATTTTTGGGGAACCTTTAACCACGGATGTATTTCACTCAACCTATGGGATGCGAGACGTCTCGTCGGGAAAATTTGCGCCCGCATGATTCCGCGGTTTTGTGCGTCTCGCATCCTGGTGCTTTATCCATACCCCTAGAATTGGATACTCAACGTGTGTTGCGAGACAGATGGGGTAGGCATGGGGAAGCTAATCGGACCCTTCTATGGGTTTGGTCAAGGCATGAGGGCGCGGATCCTACGATAGAGCTGTCGGGCGATGGTCCTCTTGAGGCAGCGGCGGATCTCCCGGCCGGTTTTGCCTTCCTGGGTGCGTCGGGCGATGTAGTCGCGGGTGGGCGGATTCAACTGCTCGTCGCAACACCGACGTAGTTTCAGCATGACATCTTCTCGGTGAACACGGTGGTGGGTGTCGCCCAGTCGAGGACTTTGCGGGGACGGCTTTTGAGCAGCTCCTCGACACGGCCGAGGTCCTCGGCGGTGTGCACGCCCAAGTCCGTGCCCTTCGGTAAGTACTGCCGCAGCAACCCATTCATGTTCTCGTTCGACCCTCGCATCCACGGGCTGGCTGGCTCGGCGAAGTAGACGCCGTCGCTGAACCAGGCGGCCATCAGGTCATGACGAGCCATCTCCGAGCCCTGATCCCCAGGCCAACGTCCGGCGCGCCGGTAGCGGCAAACCCTCCACCAGCGACTCCAGAGCATCGGTCAGTGCCTGAGCCGCGTGGCCGTGGGGCAGGTGCACGAGCCGAACGTAGCGGCTGGTGCGGTCCACCAAAGTACCGATCGCCGAGCGTCCCTTCTTACCCACGATGAGGTCGCCTTCCCAATCGCCGATCCGCACCCGCTCCTTGACCACGGCCGGGCGCTGGTCGATCAGCTGCCCCGGGGCAACGAATCGCGGGAGGCGCTGGTCGGGGCGCCGTCGTCGCCGGCGCATCGACCGTCCTGTGCACAATCTGGCGGTCAATCGCCGGTGCAGCCCGCGGCGGGCTCCGTGGTAAAGCGTTTGATAGATCGTCTCGTGGCACACGTGCCATTCCAGGCGCTGCGGGTACTCCATCCGCAGCCACACGGCGATCTGCTGCGGCGACCAGTCCAGCTCGAGCTTGCCCTGGACGAGCCGGCGCAGCTCTTCATCGGATGCCAGCACGCCTGGACGCTTCCGTCTCGCGGCCGTGCGGGCATGGGCATGTGCGAGCACCTGGTCGTAGATCCCATGGTCGTGCTCGGCGGTGTTGCGCCGCAGTTCCCGGGAGATCGTCGAGGGGGCCCGCCCCAAACGGGTCGCGATCTCCCGCATCGACAGGCCCTGTCGGCGCAGCACACCGATCCGCTCACGTTCCAGCAACGACAGGTACCGCTCCGCCTGCTGTGCCTCGAATGTCCTGGCGGGAGCCAACCCGCCGAGCTCTGCCCGCCACCGGTATCCGGTCTTGCGCCCGATCCCGACCAGTCGGCAGGCCTCGACCGTGCCCACGCCCGCGAGGATCAGCGCCTAGGTGTTGCGGGGCATGAGGTTCTTGGCGCGGATGCGTCGATGAGATGAGGAACGGGCTCCTCGCCCAGGATGGAAGTTCCTACACCGTCCGTCCGCACGAGAGAGCCCGTTCATGCCCCACATTAACGCACCCCTGACCCCGACCGGCCGGCTGCGCATGGTCCGCCGCCACCTCGACGACGGAGTCCCCAAAGCCCACGTGGCCGCCGAGTTTCGGGTATCGAGGCCCACGGTGGCGACCTGGGTGGCCCGCTACCTCGCCGCCGGTGAGGCGGGGCTGGTCGATCGGTCCTCGGCCCCACACACCAGCCGTACCTGCACCCCGGCAGCGGTCGTGGAACTCATCGAGTCCCTCCGGCGGGAACGGAAGTGGTCGGCCAGGCGGATCCACCGGCACCTGCTGGATCTCGGGTACGAGCTGCACCTGCGCACGGTGGGCCGCTGGCTGCACCGGCTGGGGATCTCGCGGCTGCGCGACCTGACTCCGGGCGGGGAGGATCTGCGGCGCCCACCCCGGCGGATCCGGGCCGCCTGGCCCGGGCACATGGTCCACCTGGACGTGAAGAAGGTCGGGCGGATCCCCGACGGCGGCGGCTGGCGGGCCCACGGCCGCGGATCCACCGCCGCGAAGGCGGCCAAACGCGGGCCCGGGGCCAGGGTCGGCTACACCTACCTGCACTCGGCCGTGGACGGGTTCTCCCGGCTGGCCTACACCGAGGCCCTCGAGGACGAGCGAGCGGTGACGACGATCGGGTTCTTCTACCGGGCGCGCGCGTTCTTCGCCGCCCACGGCATCACGCGGCTGCACCGGGTCGTGACCGACAACGGCGCCAACTACCGGGCCAAGGACTTCACCCGCTGCGTGGAAGCCCTGGCCGGCCGGCACCAGCGCATCCGCCCCTACACGCCCCGGCACAACGGCAAGGTGGAGCGATACAACCGCCTGCTCGCCGACGAGGTCCTCTACGTCCGCCCCTACGCCAGTGAGCAGGCCCGCCGGGACGCGATCGGAGTGTGGGTGAATCACTTCAACTACCATCGGCCCCATACCGCCTGCAGCGATCAGCCCCCGGCCTCACGAGTCCCGGCCCGAGCCAATAACGTCATGGCTTCCTACAGCTAGCGATGACAACTGGAAACCAAACCGTAGGTCAGGTCAAGATGTCACCTGTTCGTGCGGCAGTCCCTGACATGAGTGTTGCCTTAAGCGGCCTAGCGCTCCAGCGGCCTAGCTCCAGCGACCTCGCCAGCTCGACTGAGCCGTACCAGGTGTACCGAAGACTTGGATGTCATCCCGGTGTTGTACGTCCTAAATCGATCTACGAGTCGATGCGAGTGACATGGTTGCCTGCGAATCTAGTCATAGCCGCTCAAAGCCTTTCCGATACAAGCGATTAGGCTAATGCGGCAACGTAATTGCTATCTACCTCATAGATTCATTCCTAAAAGGGGATTTGACATGAACGTAAGCATTGCTCGCAAAGCGGCCACCACGGGACTCGCCGCTGCCGCACTGACCGCGGGTGCCTTCGCCGGATTCGCACCGGCCAGTGCCAGCACGGGCGCTCCTGCGACCGAGAACGCGGGTCAGACTGTCGCCACTGTCTTTCAGGCTGCACCGAAGGGAAACGGCTGGCATTACTACGATAGTTACTTCTGGGGTGCAGAGTGCAACAAGATCGGCAACGAAAAAATCGATTCCGGTGAGTGGAAGGCTTACCGGTGCATGGGTAACTGGCTCAACGACTACAACCTCTGGTACCAGGTGTAAGGGATCGTAATGTGCAGTGCCCTCGCCGACGCGTCGGCGAGGGCACTGCACGTCCAGGAGGTCAGACTCGCTCCGAAGGCACGCCCTCGTCCATTTTGCTCCCGATATGGACTTGACATGCGCAGACGCGCAGAATCAAGCCACATCCAACGAGGGGGCCGTCATGTCGAACCGTGAGATTGAGCCGCAGCCGCTGGTTTCAGTTCAGGATGCCCGTGCTACGGACGCCGCCAGCGGGCATCTGGCTTGGGCCCGACTTGTTTATGACGATTACGTCATCGTCGCAGGGCCACCGGATTGGCTGACCGGTGAGGTCAGCCCCGAGGTGCTGCTGTCATCAGTGGGTCTGTTTCAACCACACCAGGTGGAGCGGGCCAAAATTTCCAAGATTGAGCTTCGCGGTGTCCAGAAGAGACCCGACCTGCAGTTCACAGGTCTCAGGCTTACCCGTTCCGTTAACTTTCCTGTACTAGCGCCGCCGCTGGAGGAAATTTTGAGCCGACCCCTCAATGGCGAGGAACAATTGCGCGCCATAGCGGACGCCGTTGGGGGACCCCCGAATTGCGGCACCTCCGCAAAAATTAAAAATTTGCTGGCATCGACCGTAGATTATGAGAACCAGTGTCGTCACCCGGATTTTGAAGATTGTTGCGCCGGAGAGGAATCGTCTCTCGCCTCCGCTCCTCGATCGATAGTGTGTGAGTGGCTGGGGTTGAGGGGCTGCCGGTGACCGCCCCAACCGCGACAGGGTCTTTAAGCGTCTGGTCGGCACTGCGCCAAGACTTGGTCGGCCTTCCTTTGTTGTGGGGAGTTGAGCTGCTGATTCTCGGAATAAGAATGCACGACCGCGGTCCCGTGCACTCATTAATTCTTATTCTGTCTTTGACTTTCCTATACTTTCCCTTGTTCTGGCGGCGCCAGCATCCATTGGCTGTATTTTGCTGGCTTGTCGTGACCAGCACAGTGATCTCTGTGCTGGCTCCTGGGTTTCACCCGATTTTTTGCCTCTGGCTGGGTTTGTTCGCTGCGGCGGCGCACTGCAGACGTGAAAGTGCGCTAATTGCCCTTTTTTTGGCTGTTGTTCCGGCCGGATTTAATGTTGCCGAGACCCTCCGAGATACGAGTGATCCCTCAGACCGCCCTATCATCCTGGTCTCCGTTTCGTTATTTTTGCTTTTAGCCAATCTCATCGCATACGGGGTAGGGCGATGGACGAGGTGGAGCGTCGAGCAACGCGCGCTTGTGGCACGGCTCGCAGCGGCGCGGGCCGAGGCAGAGGAGCGACGCCGGATTGCGCGTGAGCTGCATGACGTTGTGGCGCATGCGGTAAGTCTTATGGTGCTTCAGGCTGCAGGAGCAGAACGCATGCTGGACAGGAACCCAGACCGGGCGCGGACAGCACTGCATCAAGTCGGTGACCTGGGTGAGCAGGCCATTACGGAGTTGCGCCGCATGTTGGGGTACCTGGCTCCAGTCTCAGCCAATGCAGGGAGCGAGGACCACGTACCTGTGCGACTTGACGACATCGATGTGCTGATCGACCAATTGCGATCGGCCGGTCGGGAAGTTGTGTTGTCTTCGACGGGACGACGGCTGCCCCTGGATCCTGCTACGGACACGTCTGCATACCGGATCGTCCAGGAGGCACTGACCAACGCTGTGAAGTACGCCGACGCACGTGAGCCAGTCCGGCTTATCGTGAATTGGAAAGCCGACGCGGTGGAGTTGTGTATCCATACGCGTGGAAGCGCCATCGCAAGGCATGACGAACCCTCACGATTTTCGACGGGCAACGGGATCCGTGGCATGCAAGAGCGAGCCAAGGCAGTGGGTGGCACGGTGACGGCCGAACCGGCATCAGATGGCGGCTACCGCGTTTCCGCCTGGCTTCCTGTAGCCACAGGAAGTGATTCCGCCACACCTCCTCGTCGAGCCCCTCTCGTCCTCCGAATTCTTGAAGGACGGATCTGAGGTGCCGGCCGACGATGCTAAGCCCATCCGAGTATTGCTAGTGGACGATGAGGAGATGGTCCGCAGCGGCCTCGTCATGCTGATGGAAAGCGAGCCTGGCGTCGTGGTAGCAGGAGAGGCCTCCGACGGCGAATCAGCAATCGAGGCGGCGACCCGATTGCATCCTGATGTGGTGGTCATGGACATTCGAATGCCAGGCATGGACGGCGTAGCAGCTACTCGCATACTGACTTCAGACCAGTTCCTCGACACGGTTCCCAACGTACTCACCGTCCTGGTCTTGACCACGTTTGACGAAGACAGCGCCGTCCATGCCGCCCTACGAGCGGGGGCCTCGGGCTTCATCCTTAAAAGCTCAGCGCCGAAGGTACTTGGAGAAGCGGTGCGCGCACTCGCCCACGGGTCTGGATGGCTGGATCCAAGCGTGACCAGGGCGCTCCTGTCAGAGTTTGCTCATCGCACCGACCCCTCAGTGCCAGCGCCCGAGCGACTGCAACAACTGACACGGCGGGAACGGGAGGTGCTGGTAGCCGTGGCACACGGACTGACCAACGCAGAAATTTCCCGCCACTTGTTCGTCAGCGACGCCACAGTTAAGACTCACGTCCACCGAATTTTTTTGAAGCTGGGGATCAGCGACCGGGCGCAGGCAGTGACGGCCGCCTTTCAGAGCGGGCTAGTCAAGCCCGGCGACCGTCTTTGAGCACTTGAGTACAGTCCTTAGATCACGCTTGATACAACCGTAGGTGTACGCCTCGAATCAACTCGTTGCAGGATGCCGACGGAGGCCTGCCTCTGCCATCCTGTATGTGCATACAAAAAATACGGTAGTCAGGACACAATCCGACTCGGGTGACCATTCAAAAGTCGCCACGATAATTTATCTCCGCGACGGTCTGTGACTGATTTTTCGCAAGCACGGATACCAGCCTTCAGCGTTTTACATTACTGTGTAGGAAATCGTCATGTCTTCCACCGCTATCGTTTCCCCTATTAGAGTATGGGATCTTAAACCCGGAGACACCTTCCGTGGGCGAACTATTGTTACCATTGACGGTGAGGTCGGCCTCGCGAACAACCCAGTAGCTGTTATTTTCTACGAAGGGTGTAATCACTCAGTCCGGATCTCGGCTGTTCACTCGGACGTGGTGCAGGGCTACGACCCGATCAGGTTCCGCGCTCGTGCCTGGATCCATCAGCATGGACTTCATGAAGGCGACGCCGTTGACATCCAGCTACTGCGTGGCGAAGTGCTCGACAGTGCATTAGCGGCGTAGGGAAAGCAGCCGGGACTGCCGCACGATCAGGTGACGTTGATTTGGTTCGTCCGCAGGGCGGGCACAGCCGAAGTCCGAGGGTGCCGCTGTGCGGTTTCCGGTCGGTCATGGACACCGGGTGTCGGGTAGTTTGTCCTGACTTTACATAACATGAATTATCGGACATCAACCCACGGGAGTTCTCGTATCTGCTGGAGCGCCCGCCGGTCCGATATGGGCCTATTGCCGTGGGACGGCGCGGTAGAGCGATGTGCGTTAGTGCATCGCGTGACTTATCAAACTATTGGGCCAGCGCCGGTCAGCGGCAAGGTAACGCATAGATGCACGATTGGACGGGACTCACGCGGATGCTCGATGGGCCCGGGTTGGGCCTTCCTAACCAAGTGTTGATAAGGGGCCACCGCCAGGAGCGATGGCCGCCGGAGTTCACTGGCCTCGTCCGAGCAAACCGACCTCTGCTTGGATTCGAAGGACCGCATTTTCGCCTGTAGTTGCTGACCAGCCCCAGGTCGGCGAGCTCCGGCTCAGCGCCTGGCATGCTCATACGCCATCACCTGCCGCACCGTCGGCTGGCAGCACACCAGCACCAGCTCCCGCACGCGCCCGCCGGTGATCCGCTCCAGCTGGCCGGCGTATAGGGACAGCTGTTGCCGATCGGCCTCCTGGCTCACCTGGGAGAGCGCCATGTCCGTCTTACAGTCCACGATCACGTAGTCCCCGCCCAGCTCCCGGTACAGCGGTCCACGACGCCCTCGAGCACCGCGCCGTCCTCGTCCACGGTGGCGACCGGCCGCTCTTTCCATTGCTCGCCCGCGGCGGCCGCGCGCACGGGCGCGGAGTCCCGAGCGATCCGGGCGCAGGTGAGCAGGGCGTCGGTGTCCGGCAGCCCGTGCAGCTCGGCTACGACGAGGGCGCGTGGCGGTCGAGCGACTCCCGGTCCGCGAGGTCGCACAGCTCCAGCAGCCGGTGCAGGGCCGTTCCGAACGCCGGGCCGTGGAGCACCGCCCCGCGGGACTCCGCAGGCGGGATCTCCAGCGGTGCGAACCGCTCGGGCTCGGCGAGGGCCGGGAGTCCCGGGGCGGCGGGAGCGGCGTCGTGGTCGGCAGGGATCTCCGCGGGGGAGGTCGACGCGACCGCAAGCCCGTCGTGGCTCCCCGGAGGAGAAGGCGCGGCGTGTGCCACCCGCGTCACCCAACGGCTACCCGCGATCCGGGACGCCTCGACCAAGCGCAGGTAGTCGCGCAGGCTCCCGTGCGTGGCGGTGCCCCAGGCCCGGGCCTGGTCCACGACGAAGCGCAGCCGCCGCCACGTCTCCCGGTACCGGGGTGAGTCCGTGGCGGCCTCCTGCACGAGGAACTGCTCGAGGACGCACTCCATGAGGCCCGCGACACAGCTGCGGGACAGCTCTTCGGAACGGTCGCGCAACGCCAGCAGGGTGCGGCCCACGCGGGTGTCCTGGAGCCTTTCGGGGGCGTCCGCCCGGTAGTTCCACCCTCCGCCGCCCAGACGCCAGGCTGCGAGCTCGTTGACGGTGCCCGTTCGTTATTCCCCTCGACCGGCCCCGGGGCGCGCCACCGCTTAAGCACCCGCCCCATCAGGAACCTGCCGCCGGGGATGAGGGCCAGTGACCATCAGTGGTCGAAGTCGCTCACCAGTGCGGTGGCCTCGCGGGCGGCAAGCACCGCGAGGGTCGCGGCGGGGATCCACCCCACCGGCGCTCGTGGTCGCGCAGGTGCACCGCCGCGAAACCGATCCCGAGCGCCCCGACGTACAGGGAGCGGCCCCACACGTCCGCGCCGAGCGGCCGCACCTCGCGACGAGCGCCGCCCACGAGCTCTCGCGGTCCGTGGCGAACTGGCACCAGAAGACCGCGTCCACTGCAGTTCAGAGCACGGGCGCCCGGTCCGCGTGGCGGGTCGCGACGTCGTACGCGCGGGCGGCGCGCAGCAGCTCGACGTCCCGGCCGTGGCCGGCGACCAGCTGCAGCCCGACCGGCAGCCCGCCCGGGCTGAAGCCGCCCGGTACCGAGACGGCGGGGCAGCCCGTGGCCGAGATGAGCGTGGCCGAGCGCATCCACTCCACGTAGGTCTGCATCTCCACCCCGGCCACGGCGCGCGGCCACCGCTGCTCGGACGGGAACGGCAGGACCTGAGTGGTGGGGGACAGGAGCAGGTCGTGGTCGCCGAAGAACGCCCGGGTCGCCTCGTGCAGGCGGGTGCGCGCGAGCGCGGCGTCCATGAGCTGCGGGGCGGTGAGGGCCAGGCCCTTCTCGACGTTCCACACGACCTCGGGCTTCACCCGCTCCCGGTGCTCGGCCACGGTGGCGCGCAGGGCCGTGGCCATGTCGAAGGCCCGGGTCATGTCGAACACCTCGTCTGCGTCCCGGAGATCGGGCACGACCTCCTCGACCACGGCTCCGAGCTGCTCGAACACGCGTGCTTGGGTGGTGAGCACGTCGAGGATCTCCTGCTCGACCGGGACACCCAGGCCGAAGTCCGTGGTCAGCCCGATCCGCACACCGGCCAGCGGCCGGGCGCCGGGGTCCGGCAGCTCCTCGACGGCCAGGGTGCGGAACGCTGCCCGGTCCACCGGGCAGGCCAGCGGAACCCGGGGGTCGGGTCCGGCCAGCACGGACATCGCCAGGACGACGTCGTCCACGCTGCGGGCGATCGGCCCGGTGCGGGCGAGCCACGCCCAGGCGTCGGGCGAGGGGGCGAGGGGCAGGACCCCGGCGGAGGGCCGGAACCCGACGACGTTGCAGAACGCCGCCGGGTTGCGCAGCGACCCGCCCATGTCGGAGCCGTCGCCCAGCGGCTGGATCCGGGCGGCGATCGCCGCGGCCGCCCCGCCGCTGGATCCGCCGGCGCTGCGGGTGCGGTCGTACGGGTTGTGCGTGGTGCCGAACAGCTCGTTGAAGGTGTGGGAGCCGGCGGCGAACTCCGGCACGTTGTTCTTCCCGGTACTAATCACCCCGGCAAACCGGAACCGGGCCACGACGAGGTCGTCGTGATCGGGCACCTGGTCGGCGTAGAGGGGCGAGCCCAGGGTGGTGCGCACGCCCCGGACGGCGTGGGTGTCCTTGTGGGTCATGGGCACCCCGTGCAGGGGCGGCAGCTCCTCGGCGGGCGTGGCGGCGGTCAGCTCGTCCGCCCGGGCGGCGGCCTGCTCGGCGGCCTCCCGCACCTGGGTGACCACGGCGTTGACCGCCGGGTTCACGGCGTCGATCCGGGCGAAGTGGGCGTCGAGGACCTCCCGCGCGGACACGCTGCGCTGCCGGATCGCGGCCGAGAGCTCCCGGGCGGAGAGCTCGAGCAGGGAGGTGTCCGCGCGGGCGGTCATCGGGTGACGCCCACGCGGGAGAGGATCGCCGTGGTCGCGGCGGTCACGCCCGTGGTCAGGGTCGGCTCCATGACCGGGGCGAAGAAGGGCGAGTGGTTGGTCGGCACCGGCTGGTCGCCGGCGAGGACGTCGTCGGGCGTTCCGCCGAAGAACCAGTAGACGCCGGGCACCCCGATGGCGTCGGGCAGGTGCCCGAAGTCCTCGCTGCCCATCTGGGCGGGGCGGTCCAGCACGTTCTCCTCGCCCAGGGCGGCTCCGAGCGCCGTCTTGAGCGCGGCCGTCTCCTCGGGGTCGTTGACGAGCAGGGGGAAGGTGTAGAGCTCCTCGATCTCCGGGGCCGGTGCCCCGGACGCGTCGGCCTCGGCGCGGATCACCCGGCGCAGCGCGGCGAGCACCTTCTCCCGGACCTCGGGGTCGAGGTTGCGGACGTTGACGGTGAACACCGCCGTCGGGGGGATGATGTTCTCCTTCAGTCCCGCGTGGAAGGTGGCGATGGTGATGACGGCGGCCTGCTGGGCCGGGATCTCGCGGGAGACGATGCTCTGCATGCGCACCACCATGTGGGCGGCCAGCACGACCGGGTCGATCGTGTCCTCGGGGCGGGAGCCGTGCCCGCCGCGCCCGTGCACCGTGACTCGCCAGCTGTCGGCCATCGCCATGGCGGGGCCGGTGCTGATCTCGACCTGCCCGGCGCGGCCCGGCCACACGTGCTGACCGTAGACGACCTCGGGGCGCGGCGCCCGGTCCCACAGCCCGCCCTCCAGCATGGCGAGGGCGCCCTCGGCGGTCTCCTCGCCGGGCTGGAAGAGGAAGACGACCGTTCCGGACCACGCCTCGCGGTCGCCGGCGAGCAGGGTCGCGGCGCCGATGGCGCTGGTGATGTGGGTGTCGTGGCCGCACGCGTGCATGACCGGCACCTCGGTGCCGTCGGGCAGGGTGCCGCGGGCCGTGGAGGCGTAGTCGAGGCCGGTGTCCTCGGCCAGGGGCAGGGCGTCCGTGTCGGCGCGGAAGCCGACGACGGGGCCCTCGCCGTTGCGCAGGACGGCGACGACGCCGGTGCCGCCGCACAGGAACGACTCACAGCCCAGCGCCTCCATGCGGGCGCGGATCAGCTCGGCGGTCGCATGCTCCTGCATGGACAGCTCCGGGGTCCGGTGCAGGTGGCGGTAGAGCTCGTGCAGGTCCTCGCGCAGCGCGGCGGGGACCTCGGGAACGGTGGTGGTCATGACGTCCTCTCGTGGGTGGGTTGCGGGGTGGCCCGTCCGGGAGGGCCGGAGTGTCACGGCAGGGCTTCGTCCCCGGGGCCGGCGTGCACGGTCTTCCGGTCGCGCAGCACCCAGGCCAGCACCATCGTGAGCAGCACGACCACGGCGGTCGCGAAGTTGCGGAACATCGGCCCCATGACGGGCACGAGCAGCAGCTGGACGACCGCGCCGACGGCGAGCGCGATGACGGTGATGCGCGGCTGCTTGACGTAGGCGGCCAGCTGGACGATCACGGCGCCGATGATGGCCGGGAAGATGTAGAGCTGGGCGACCTCGGTGATCGACTCGGGGACGACGCTGACGAGCCAGGTGCCGAGGACGCCGACGAAGATCAGCAGCGAGAAGATGTGCACCACGGCGGCGCCGCAGATCGCCATCACGGCGGCCAGCTCCGAGCGGCGGGTGCCGGGCTTGGCGTCGATGGCGGCCTGGGCCACGATCGCCGAGGGCAGCAGCTTGTTGGCGATGTTGCCGATCATGAACGCCTGGTACATCGCGGCCGGGCCGAGGACCGGGTAGTAGGTGAGGGGCTCGACGACGGCGAGGACGGCGAAGACCGCGGCCACGGCCAGGAAGGCCGTGACGATCGTGGACAGCGGGATCTCGATGCCGCTGAAGAACAGCAGGTAGGCGGGGCCTGCCCAGGAGAGCAGCAGGCCCATGATCATGGTGATCCGGCCCCATCGGGACGTGGTGCGGTCGTAGGCCGCGTAGGAGGCGGCGGGTGCGCCGGCGGAAGCTGCCATGGGAACTCCTGAGGTCGCAGAGGGGTCAGGCGGAGGGGCCCAGGCCCGCGCCGTGGGCGAAGTAGGCCACGATCAGCCCGACGATGATCGAGAAGCCGAGCCCCCACTCGCGCAGCCACGGGGCGTTCAGGCGTCTGGTCAGGACCAGGCACACGGCCATCACCAGCGCCGACGTGGCGACGGTGATGATGTGCACGGTGCCCTTGGGCAGCTCGGCGACGCCCAGGGACGCGAACGCCGCCAGCAGCGCCGCCGAGGGCACGATGGCCATCAGCGCGGGGTTCACGGCCCGGAGCTTCGTGTCGCCCCGCTTGAGCATGGGCGTGAGGATCAGGGTGGCCAGCATCCACAGCCCGCCCGAGAGGCTCATGGCCAGGAACGCGACGGAGAAGACCTCCGGGGACCAGCCCGCGCCGCCGAGCTCGGCGTCCATGGTCCCGGACGCCAGGTTGGCCGAGGAGGTCTCGGTGGCGGCCGAGCCGACCAGGCCGATGCGCACGAGCACGGCGGGGGCGCCGAACAGCGGCAGCAGCGCGATGGCCACGACGACCACCGCGAGGGAGGGGCCGATCGCCGCGATGCCGCCCGACTTGAAGGAGCGGCGGAGGTCGTCCTTGGTGAAGCCCACGTCCGCCCCCACGGCCCGGGCGGCCCGCACGTAGATGACGGTCTGCAGGATGATCACGGCGAACACGCCGAGGGCGCAGATCCACAGGAAGGGGAGGTTGACGTACTCGGACAGGGGTCTCATGCGGGTCCCTCCTGAACGGGGTGACGGAACGGGAGCTCGAGGGTCGGTGCCGGCTGGGCTGTCGGGGCGGGCCGCGCCGTCACCGGCGGGCGGTGTCGAGGGTGCGGAGGGCCTCCGCCAGGACGTGGACGCCGCGGCCGATGTCCGCGGCGTCGGTCCACTCCTCCGGGCAGTGGCTGCGCCCGTCGCGGGAGGGGATGAAGATCATCGCCATCGGTGCCAGCGAGGCCAGGTGCACGGCGTCGTGCGTGGCTCCGCTGGGGACAGGGCGCCAGGAGTAGCCCAGCTCCGCGGTCGTGGCCGCGACGAGGTCGTAGGAGCGCGGGTGGACGTCGACGATCTCGTTGTCCGAGGTCCAGTCGAAGGTCACGTCCACGCCGTACTCGCGGGAGGTGCTGAGGATCTGTTCGCCCAGGCGCCGCTTGGCCCCGGTGAGCCACGACCGGTCGATGCTGCGCAGCTCGCCGGAGAGGTCCACCGCGCTGGGCACCACGTTCGGGGAGGAGGAGCGGTTGCGCACGTGCGTGGTGGTGGCGACACCGGGGGCGCCGCAGCCCTCGCTGCGCACGGCCAGGACGGCCTGGGCGGCGGCGACCATGGCGTCGTGCCGGTCCGCGACCCGACGGGTGCCGGCGTGGTCCTCGCGGCCGGCGAAGTGGGCGACGAAGCGCTCGATCCCGGCGATGGAGGTGACCACGCCGATCTGGGTGCCCTCCTGCTCGAGGGCCGGTCCCTGCTCGATGTGCAGCTCCACGTACCCGTGCAGCGGCCCCGGGGCGACGCGGGCGGGGTCCAGCAGGGCAGAGGGGTCGAGGCCGAAGGCCTCGTACACGCTCCCCAGCGTCCGCCCGGAAGGACTGCGCCGGTCCAGGTCGGCGGCGGTCATCTCCTGCGCCATGGATCGGCTGCCCAGGCAGCTGAGCCCGTACTCGTTGGACTCCTCGCCGAGGAAGTCGACGACGAGCAGGTCCCGGCTCAGCGGGGTGCCGGACTCGCGGAGGCTGCGGGCGGCCTCGATGGCGCCGAGCACGCCGACCGTCCCGTCGAAGCGGCCTCCGCCGTCGACGGTGTCCGTGTGGGAGCCCGTCATGAGGGCCGGCGCGGAGGGGTTCGTGCCGGCCAGCCGGCCGATCACGTTGCCGGCGGCGTCCCGGTGGACCTCCAGACCGGCGTCCCGCATGGCCGCGGCGACCCACTCGCGGGACTCCCGGTAGGGCTCGCTGAAGACCTGCCGGGTCCAGCCCGGCCGGTCCTCGGAGCGCAGCCGGGAGAGCCGGTCGATCTGCTCCTCGACCCGCTGTGTCGTCTCCACCACGTCGAACGGCATCGGGGTCCTCCCTCGCGGATGTCGGGCATCGGCCGGGACCGGAGCCGCTGCCGGAGGCCCTCCGGCAGCGCATGCTCCCGGTGACACGTCCGTGGGCGGTGGCTCCTCCCGGCGCCGCACCGCTCGATGTCCCCGCGGTGGTGCCCGACGGGTGGCTCCGGCCGGGCGCCGCCGCGAATGTGATCCGTGCCACGAAGGCTAAGGGGTGGGGCGGCCCGGGTCAACGATTCTCGCAATCGATTGCGCAATCGTGCTCTTCGGATGTGCGATCGATTGCCGGAGAACTCACGCGACCGGGGGCATTCCCGGGGCCGTCCAGGTGCCGGGGCCACCGGTCGAGGCGCGGACGAGCAGTTCGCCGAGCATGACCCGGGACGCAACTTGTCCCGGGGGCGAACTGCGCTCGAGATGGTGTGGCGTGGCCCTTGTCACCCCAGGTCAGATCGCGGTAGGAACGACAGCAGGGATGATCCGAGGTGAGCATCCTGCAGATGAAGCCCCACGGTCCTCCTACTCGGATCGGCGATCCAGGTGGTTTTCGGTGGCCGCCACACCCCACCGCGGCGCCCCGACAGCAGAAGACCCCTGGTCGCCCATGGCCTCCCGTGAGGTCCGGGCGAGGAGACGTGGACCTGGCGACCGAGACGAAAGGCAACCGATGAACTCCACCCCAGACGGCCCCCGCCCCTCCACGTCGGACGACGAGACCACGGAGGAACCGTCAGGCTCAGCGGCCGACACATCGGGCGGGCTGGCTGATCCGGAAGGCGCTGAACAGTTCCGCCAGGCCGTCGAGCACCGCTTGAGCGAGCCGGCACCTGAGGATGCCGACACCGAGAAGGAGGCTGCCGACGCGGAACCGGACGATGACAACCCGGTCTCCGCGGACAATCCCGAGTAGCAGCAACTCCCCGTTCGGGGACGGCACCGGCACCGGCCTCCACAGCTCCTGAACCGGTGGCCCACGTCCGGGTCCACCGACGTGTTCGGCGACGCGACCGCCTAGGACCGCCACTGCGAACACCTGCTGGACTCCCGAGCGCCCCTGGACGCCGGCATGTTCTCCTTCGATGCCCGCCGGAGCGAGCACCACCCCACCGTGGAGATGCGCGGCGACGACCACGGAGGGCCGGTTGACGTCGGCGGCGACCTTGGCCAGCGGGCGGCGACACGACCGTCGGGGTGCTCGGCGCACGTCGTGCCGTCCCCGGCGACGTAGGACACAGCCCCGGCCGGACGGTCCCAGTCCACGCCCGCGGCGCAGTAGTGGCGGTTCGGGGGAACGCTGGTGCGCGCGCGGGACGTGCCGTCGCCGCCGTGGGTGGAGCTGAGGCAGATCGAGCCGTCGCCGTACCGGGCTCCCTCAAGAGCCGAGCGCCGGCGGTCCGTGATCGCCCCGAGAGTTCGGCCGGCCAGGACGCGAGGGCCCGGGCCTGCCGGCCTCTCCGAGCGGACGGTCCGGGCGATCGAGACCGGCACCGGCAATCCGGCCGTGGCCGCCGTGGCCGCCGTGGCCGCCGTGGCCGCCGTGGCCGCCGTGGCCAACGTGCTGGGACGGCGCCGGGTGGCCGAGCAGTGACCGGCCTGCACCGGCTGCGGTTCGTGGTGGGGGCCGACGTCGACAAGGCCGGCCGACCGGATCGAGCGGACCGGGGACGCGGGCACAGCAGTCACCTACGACCAGGCCTACCTGGACGCAGGCCACCCTCCGGTAGTCGTGACGCTGCCCCTGACCGGCGACCCTGTCATCGTCCCCTCGGACGGGATGCCGCCGATGATCTCGGCACGCGGTGGCTTCCCGGGCCCCGAGTCCGCCACCGCCTGCGGGCGGCGCCTCCCTCGTAGGCTGGATCGCACACGGAACGGACGGGAGGCCGGGATGGCTGGGATGGCCGGGACGACGGTGGACGAGGTGCTGGCCGAGCTGGCCGCGCTCGAGGACCCGAGGGTGCGCGAGGTGAACGAGAGGCGCGGTGACGATCACGGTGTGAACCTCGGCAAGCTGCGGGCGATCGCGAAGCGCCTGAGAACGCAGCAGGACCTCGCGCAGCAGCTCTGGGAGACCGGTGACACGGCGGCGAGACTGTTGGCGCTGCTGATCTGCCGTCCGAAGGCGTTCGAGCGGAACGAGCTGGACGCCATGGTGCGCGAGGCCCGCCCGCCCAAGGTGCACGACTGGCTCGTGAACTACGTGGTGAAGAAGAACCCGCACGCCGAGGAGCTGCGCCTGGCCTGGTCCGCCGATCCCGACCCTGTCGTCGCGAGCGCCGGCTGGGCGCTGACCACCGAACGCGTGGCGAAGACGCCCGAAGGCCTCGACCTGGCCGGCCTGCTCGACGTCATCGAGGCGGGAATGAAGGGCGCCCCGGACCGCCTGCAGTGGGCGATGAACGCCTGCTTGGCGCAGATCGGGATCGAGCACCCCGCACACCGGGACCGTGCCCTCGACATCGGTGAGCGCCTGGAGGTGCTCAAGGACTATCCGACGCCGCCGAACTGCACGTCGCCGTTCGCCCCGCTCTGGATCACCGAGATGGTGCGCCGACGGAACGAGACGTAGGAAGAGGCGTTCCCAGGAAATCACGATGCGGTCACGACTGCCCGGGAAAGCCCGCAGGCCTCCGGATGCCCCTTGAGTCTGCTCCGCACGTCTGTCTACGGTCGGGTGGTGCCGGGCGCGAGGACACCGGACCCGGAGCCGGATCGGGCACCCGGTGCACGGTCCGGCACGAGCTCAGGGCCGGATTCCCTGAGCCTGTGAGAAGCAGCATGAGAACAGTCAGCTCACCCCTGCGGGAACTCCGCGGCTCCTCCGCCAGGAGGCGGGGCGGCCGGGTGTCCCGGAGGACCGGAGAAAGGACGACCGAATGCTCACCCCAGAACTGGAACGCACCATCGGCCACAAGGTCTACAGCACCCACGGTCACAAGATCGGCGAGGTCAGCGACGTCTACCTCGACGACCAGACCGAGGAGCCCACGTTCGTCAGCGTCAACACCGGCCTGTTCGGCACGAAGGAGACCTTCGTGCCCGTGCAGGGAGCCCGGCTGGGCGACGACGACGAGCTCGTGGTGCCCTACGAGAAGGAACTGGTCAAGAACGCCCCGAAGGTCGACACGGACCAGCACCTCTCGTCCGAGGAGGAGCGTGAGCTCTACGACCACTACGGGCTGACCTTCGATGTGCGGCCCGTGTCCGAGGAGCAGCCGGAGCGCCCCCGGCTGCGCAAGCACGTCGTCGAGGACAGGGCCCGGACCGAGCCGGTCCGCGAGGAGCGGTCGGGCCGTCTGGAGCCCGTCGCGGACGACGACGTCCGGATCGAGCGCGTCGAGACCGACATCGACGACCGCCGGTAGGATTCCGCCGGCCCAGCACGCCGACCCTGTCGCAGCAGACCGCGGCCCCCGCCTCGCGCGGGGGCCGCGGTCTGTTGCGCTGCCGGTCCGTCCGCCCCGGTGGCCGTGAAGCGCCGACCGGCCGGACCTCCGGCGCGCGATCGCCGGGGCGGCGCCCGTTCTTGGTGTTGTTCCCGGGACGGAACTACCGTGAGTCCCGCGCGGAGCCTTCGCGTTTCCCCGGTCCGTCGTGAAAGGCCCGCATGTCCTCCGCCCCCGGTGCTCCGCCGCGCCGCCGTCCCGTGCTCCCCGTCCGTGCGGCCTTCTGGGTGCAGGCGTCCGTGCTGGTGGTGGTCATGGCCGCCTCCAGCGCGCCCAGCCCGCTGTACCCGGTGTACCAGGACCTGTGGGGTTTCCCGCCGGTCGTGCTGACCGTCATCTTCGCCGCCTACGTGGTGTCCCTGCTCACCGCCCTGCTCACGGTGGGGTCGCTGTCCGACCACCTCGGGCGCCGGCCGGTGCTGCTGGTCGCCCTCGTTCTGGAGATCGCCGCGATGCTGGTGTTCGCGCTGGCCGAGAGCGAGACGACCCTGGTGGTGGCCCGCCTGCTGCAGGGCGTGGCGACCGGCACTGCCACCGGCGCGCTGGGCGCCTACGTGATCGAGCTCGAGCCGGAGCACCGCCGGGGGCTGGGGACCGTGATCACCGGCGCGGGGCCGGTCCTGGGCCTGGCCGGCGGGGCCGTGGCCTCGAGCCTCATCGTCGCCGCCGCCCCGGGCAGCATCCACCTCATCTACGTCGTGCTGCTGGGCCTGCTGGTGCTGCAGGTCGTGGGCACGGCGCTCGGCCCCGATACCGTGGCCCGTGCGCCCGGGGCGCTGGCCTCGTTGCGTCCCCGCGTCCACTTCCCGCCGGACGTGCGACGCACGGCGGTGTGGGTGCTGCCCGCCGCGGCGGCCTGCTGGTCCCTGGGCGGGCTGATCATCGCCCTGGGCCCCAGTCTCGTCCGCTCGCTGACCGGGGCGGACTCCGTGCTCCTCACCGGCCTCGTGGTCGCGGCGCTGACGGGCACCGGCGGGATCGCGATCCTCTTCTGCGGCGCGACCGCACCCCGGCGGGTGCTCGCCGTGGCCATGGGTCTGCTCGTGGCGGGCATGGTCGCCACCATCGCGGCGCTCGTCGTCGGCTCCGTCGGTCTGTACTTCGCCGCCACGGTGCTGGCCGGCGTCGGCTTCGGCGCCGGCTTCCTCGGGGTGCTGCGCTCGCTGCTGCCCCAGGCCGCACCGCGTGAGCGTGCCGGGCTGCTCTCGGCGATCTACGTGGTCAGCTACCTGTCGCACAGCATCCCCGCGGTGGCGGCCGGTGCCGTCGCGGGTGCAGCCGGCCTGGTGCCCACCGCGGTCGGCTACGCGGGCATGGTGATCCTGCTGGCGCTGGTCGTCCTCCTCGGCCTCCTCCGGACCGGGAACGGGCGCGGCGCGGCCGAGGCCCCTCGATGAGCGGCACCGCCCTCCCCGCCTGCCGGGGGCACCGGGCCGGTCGGGGCCGGGTCCTCGGTCAGCACCCCGTCGGCCGCGGCTCCACGGGAGGGACCCGGGTCATTCCGGTGCGGGGAGCCGCCGCTGCGTGGCCACGGGGAAGCGCTGCCGCACTGCGGTGATCCGTTCCGGGAGGACCTCCACGACAGCGCAGGAGGGGTCGGTGCCCAGCTCGGCGACGGTCGCGCCCATGGGGTCGACCACGAGGGAGTGCCCGATCGAGATCGGCTCCGCCTGGCACGACCCCACCACGTAGACCCCGTTCTCGATGGCCCGTGCCGCGGACAGCGCCTGCCACTGCCGCAGCTTGTGCTCACCGGGCACCCACGCGGCGCAGCTCAGCAGCACCTGTGCCCCGGCGTCGGCCAGTGTCCTGGCCAGCTCGGGGAAGCGCAGGTCGTAGCAGGTCAGGAGTCCGAAGCGCAGGCCGCCCGCGTCGAAGACCACCGGCTCCGCTGTGGTCGCCGCCTCGATGAAACGGGACTCCGCGTGGCCCTGGGCGTCGAAGAGGTGAATCTTGCGGTAGCTCGCGAGCTGCCTGCCGTCGGCGCCGTGGACCACCAGCGTGTTGTGTGCACGGCCGGGGACGTCGCAGGCCTCGAGCACGCCCGCCACCACCGCCACACCGTGGACCGCGGCGAGACGGGCCAGCTCGGAGCACACGGGGCCGTCGAGCGGTTCGGCGACCTGCGGGAACGTGCCGTCGACGGCCTTCTTCAGGTACGTCGCGTACTCCGGCAGCACCACCATCTCGGCACCACGGCCGGCGGCGTCCTCGACGAGGCCCGCGATCGTCGACAGGTTCGTCCCCACGTCCTCGCCGGACCGGAGCTGGGCCAGGGCGATCCGCATCCCGTGAATCCTTCCGCGCCGGGGGAGTCAGGCGACCTCCTGGGTCACCTGCTGTTCCGTGGTCGACATCTCCGGCGGCTCCCGGCGGAAACCGCGGGTGATGACGGCCAGGGCGATGATCCCACAGGCCAGCCAGATCGAGCCGAGTGTCAGGGCGTTCGCGTCGAGCTGGGAGAGCAGGAAGGCGCACACGAGGGCGCCTCCGGCGGGCACCACCACGTAGCTCAGCACGTTGAGCTGATGTCCGGCCCGGCGTTCGCGCACGAAGTAGAAGATCACGGCGAGATTCACGAGCGTGAAGGCGGTGAAGGCGCCGAAGTTGATGAACGACGTGGACGTGGCCACGTCGAGGAAGATGGCGATCAACCCGACCGCCCCCGTGATGGCCAGGTTCAGCACGGGGGTGCGGAAGCGCGGGTTCAGCCGGCCGAACACGGTCCGCGGCAGCACGGCATCGCGGCCCATGGCGTACAGGAGCCGGGAGGCGCTGGCCTGGGCGGCGAGCCCGGAGGCGAACTGGGCGACGACGAGACCGGCGAGGAAGACCGCCCCGAACAGCTGCCCGCCGATCTGCATGGCGATCGAGGACGCCGCGGAGGCGGTGTCCTCGAACTGGCCGCCGGGATGGACCAGCTGGGTCACGTAGGAGACGACCACGAAGATGCCGCCGCCGATCAGGGCGATGAGCATGATCGCCCGGGGCATGTTCTTGCGGGGCTCGACCGCCTCCTCGGTGAGGGTGGTGACCGCGTCGAACCCGAGGAAGGAATAGGCGGCGATGGCCGCACCGGCCGTGATCATGCCGAAGTCGGTGGTGTCGTTGAGGAACGGCTCGGTGCTCAGCAGGCCCGCCGGTCCGGCCGCGGAGGTCACGTAGGTGACCGACAGGGCGACGAAGAAGGCCAGCACCAGCAGCTGGAAGGCCATGAGCATGTAGTTGGCCTTGTCCGCGACCTTGATCCCGAGCACGTTGAGCGCGGTGGTGATGACGATGAACCCGATGACCCACGCGGCGAACGGGACGCCCGGGAACTGGGCGTCGAGGTAGGAGGCGCCGATCAGCCAGATGACCATGGGCAGGAAGAGGTAGTCCAGCAGCACCGCCCAGCCGACCAGGAAGCCGGCGCGGGAGTCGATGGACCGGCGGACGTAGGTGTAGGCGGAGCCGGCCACGGGGAAGGCCGCCGCCATGCGCCCGTAGCTGTGCGCGGTGAGCAGCATGGCCGCCAGGGCCACGAGGTAGGCGGCCGGTGCGGCGCCGCCGGCGGCCTCCGAGATCACGCCGAAGATGCCTAGGACGATGATCGGGGTGAGATAGGCCAGGCCGAAGAGGACCAGCGAGGGCAGCCGGAGCGTGCGGGTCAGGGTCGTGGTTTCCATGCTGGGTTCCTCAGGGCTCGAAGGGTCGCGGTGCCCAGGTCGCCGGATCCATCCGGCCGCCGTAGACGGGTAGGTCGATGGGGGTCTCGCCGGCGCGGAACTGGGACCACATGCGGTTGATCCCCTCCGTGCCCTCGGCGCGCACGCGCTCGACCCGGGTCACGTCCAGGTCCACCTCGAGCAGCTCCGGCCGGTCGCCGGCGGAGGACCTGAGAACCCGGCCCTCCGGGTCCACGATCGTGCTGTGCCCGGCGCCCACGGGCCCGGCACAGTTCACGCTGACCATGAAGACCTGGTTGACGATGGCGTTGGCCTGCGCCAGCACGAGTTCCTGGCGCCGGTCCGCGGTGGTGGTCTTCACGACGTTGAGGATGACCTCGGCACCCATCCAGGCCAGCTGGCGGGTGACCTCCGGGAACCACGCGTCGTAGCAGATGTTCAGTCCCAGCCGTCCGACGCCGTCGATGTCGACGGTGGTGAAACGGTCGCCCGGGTCGTAGGGCTCGTGCGGCCGCCATGGGAAGACCTTGCGGTAGTAGCCGGCGAGCTCTCCCCGGGGCGAGAGCACCAGGAGGGTGTTGAAGAGCTGCCCCTCCGGGCCGCGTTCGCACACGCTGCCGGGGACCAGCCAGACTCCGAGGTCTCCGGCCAGCTGCCGGAGCTCCCGGGTGCGGGGGCCGTCCAGCGGCTGGGCGCTGTCCTGCAGGGCCTCGGTGCGCTGCAGGTCGGGACTCCCGTCCCCGAACAGGTGCAGCTCCGGGAAGACGACCAGCCGGGTGTCCGGGCGGGTCCGGAGGATCTCGGTCACCTCGTCGGCGAACCCGGTCAGGGGTTCCCCGATGAGGCGCGGGGCGGCCTGCGCGGCGACCAGGGGAAGCGTGCGGTGCATGGGGGATCCGATCTGCTCGACTCGCATGTGTGAGCTATATTAGATCTAAATGATCCATTAAAGGAAGAGGCGGGATGCCCGGCCGTACAGTGGGTGGCGTGGTCCACGACAACGAACCGGCAGGCGGCCTCGGCGACGGGGTGCTCGGCGGCCTCGAGCGGCGCAACGCCATCGACGCCGTGCGCCTGCGGATCGGCATGGCCATCTCCCTGGGCATGCTGCAGCCCGGCGAGCGGCTGCCGGACCAGGAGGAAGTGGCCCGGGGGCTGTCCGTCAGTCCCATCACGGCCCGGCGGGCGCTGACGAGCCTCGCGGAGGACGGTGTGCTGGTCAGGCGACGCGGGCGCAACGGCGGCACGTTCGTCGCCGACCGGCCCTCCGCCGAGGCCCTGCGTCAGCTGGTCGTCCCGGCCGCGGAGACCGTCGAGGTGCACAGCCTCATCGATCGCCGGCTGCTCATGGAGTGCGCGCTGGCGCACTTCGCCGCCCTCCGCGCCACGGCCGAACACGTCCAGCACCTCGACGGGCTGACGCGCCGGATGGCCGAGGCGCAGAGCTGGTCCGCCTACCACCAGGCCGACGACGAGTTCCACCGCTCGGTCGCCGAGGCCGCCGCCGTCGGCAGCTCCGCCACGGAGTACCTGAAGGTGCTCGAGCAGCTGTACGGCTACTTCATTCCGTATCCGATCGATCAGCTGCACGTGTCGAACCACGACCACATCGGGCTGGTCCGTGCCCTGGCCGCGCGGGACTGCGAGACGGCCGTGCAGGTGTCCCACCAGCACGTGGACCGGCTGCACCGGACCATGTTCGTGGGGCTGTTGGAGGCCCACCGTGCGGGGGACTCCACCCGGTCCGCCTGAGGTCCCTCTGCGGGAACCGGCCCTCCGGGGCCGGACCCCGGGATCACCAGGAGCCGGGGAAAGGTGCTCCGCGGGCCGGAGAGCGAGGGTGCGCGCAGGGTGCCCTCGGCGCGGTGCACAGCGTGCACTGAGCAAGGACGGTCGGGCGCGTCCGGGCCCGGTCCGGTCAGACTGGGGGCATGCCGGATCAGGACCGTGATCGACTTCGCGAGCTGCTCGACGCAGTGCTCGACGAGCACCACCGCACCCTGGAGGACATGGCCGGTGGCGCCTTCTCCTCGCCGTTCCACTTCAGCCGTCAGCTCTCGCGCGGGGCCGGGGAGCCGCCGGTGACGTTGCGGCGCCGGGTGCTGCTGGAACGCGCGGCGTGGGAACTGGGGCAGGGGCGATCGGTGACCGAGGCGGCATGGGCCGCGGGCTACGAGTCCGTCGACGGGTTCGCGCGCGCCTTCGCCAGGGCGTTCGGCCATCCTCCCAGCACCACCGCGGACCGGCCCGGGAGCCACTGGCTGCCGGCTCCCAACGGCATCCACTTCCACCCGCCGACCTCGCTGTGGGTCGACACCCAGGAGGCCGCCCCGGCCCGGACGGGGGCCGACGTGACCGAGCTGATGCTGCACCACGACGTCGAGGACGTCGGGGAGCTGCTGGAGCTCGCGCAAGGGGTGTCCGTGGAGGAGTACCGCAGGGTGCGCGTGCCGAACAGCGTCCCCCTGGTGTGGGACGGGCCCGACGAGTCGCTCGCGCAGGTGCTGCACCACCTGGTGTCCACCAAGGAGATCTGGCTGGCGGCCATCGAGGGGCACGACGCCCCGGACGCCGGTGACGACGACCCCGCGGCCCTGGCGGCTCGGCACGGGGAGATCGCACCCCGTTGGCTGGCCATGGTCCGGGACATCGACCGGCGCGCCGCGTGGGACGACCGGATCATCGACGCGCTGTGCGAGCCGCCCGAGAGCTTCGTCATCGCCAGTGTGATCGCCCACGTGCTGACGTACTCCGCGCACCGGCGCCAGCTGGCCCGGCTGATGCTGCGCCGGGCCGGAGCCACCCCCGGTGCCGGGGACCCGATCGAGTGGTGGCAACGACGCACAGGAGGCCTCCGATGAGCCGCACCGTCTTCTACACCGCCACCACCCTGGACGGCTATCTCGCCGACGAGCGGGACTCCCTGGACTGGCTGTTCGTGCAGGACTCGGACAGCGCCGGCCCGCACGGCTACGACGAGTTCATCGCCGGGGTCGGGGCGGTCGTCATGGGCCGGACCACCTACGAGTGGGTCCGCGAGCACCTGCACGCCTCCGGCGAGGGATGGCCCTACGACATGCCCACCTGGGTGGTCTCCCACGCGGACCTGCCCGGCATTCCCGGGGCCGATCTCCGCTTCGCCCAGGGGGAGGTGGCGCCGATCCACGCTGCCCTGACAAACGCCGCCGGCGGGAAGGACATCTGGGTCGTCGGCGGGGGAGACCTGGCCGCCCAGTTCGCCGAGGCCGGGCTGCTGGACCAGCTGATGGTCTCCATCGCGCCGGTCACGCTCGGGGCGGGTCGCCCGCTGTTCCCCCGCAGGTTCGCCCTGGAGCTCCAGGACGTGGCCCGGAACCGGGCGTTCGTCTGCGCGACGTACGGCGTGCTGGGCGCGCTCGCGGCCGGAGGCGCGGAACCGGCGTCCTGAAGCCGGCCACGGCTCACCTCTCGATCCGGTGGGCTCCCGCAGGTCCGCGAAGCGCTCGGCGATCTCCCAGATGTCGGAAATGGGGCCGGACGCGACGGCTACCGCTTCTCGACCTTCACCAGGCCGGTCAGATGCTTGAAGTCGTCGGTGTTTCGCGTGACCAGGGTGAGCCCGTGCACCATCGCCGTCGCCGCGATCATCCGGTCAATGACATTTTTGCGGTGGGACGCCCCGTGTTTGAGTGCCTTCCTCGACCACCACTCCGAAGGCCAGGGCACATCGATCGTCGTAGGGGATGCCGGCGCCAAAAGTAGCCCTGGTCCTCGCGAGCTCGTTCTCTCTCAGTACCTTCTTGTTCTGGTCCGAAGCCATGGCTGCCACTCCCATGTGCATCTCGGAGAGGGACAATGAGCTGATGGTCAATCCGGTGAACCCGCTCAGGTCGGGGGTCTCCTGTTCCGGATCCAGGAGAGCGATCAGGATGTTGGTGTCCAGCAGCCCCCTCATCGGCCTTCCCAGGGGTCGTCCGCAACGATGTGGTTCCGGTCTTCCGTCAGGTCTGTGCCCCAACGGGTGCTCTCCGGAGACGGGGTCATGAGCCGGTACACGTCCTCAGAACGGACTTCCCTCGGCTGCTCACTGCCCAGCGCTTGGAGGGCCGCCTGCCCGAGAGCGGACGGTACGGAAGGCGCAGGCCCGGCAGCGGACTGGGACATCACCACGTACGCCTGTTCGCCGGGCCGCACCACTCGCAGTCGAGTGACCCCCGAGGCAAGGACGCGAGGTGCCTTGGAGCGGTGGGAACGACGCTGGAGGCTGGCGCGCTTCGGTTGGTCACGATCCAAGCTCATGTCGGCTTCCCTTCCTTTCTCGTGGAAACTGGCGGTGCTGATGACTTACAGGACGAGCGTAGAGACGCCGGCTTGGACAAGCCAGGGCAGACGGCACCGGAGATTCCTCGACCGTGAACACAACGCCGGTGACGACGCTTGGGCTGGGGGAGCCGGCCACGGGTCAGATCTCGATCCGGTGGGCCTCCCGCAGGTTCGCGAAGCGCTCGGGGTTGGAGGTCAACACGATCACCTGGGTCCGCTCCCCGGCGGTGCTGATGGCGGTGGCGAGCCGGCGGAGCCGCTGCGGGTCGGAGTGCCCCAGGGCGTCGTCGAGCAGCACGGGCACCCCGTCCTCCGGGTCCACGAGCAGGGCGGTGGCGAGCCGGATGAGGATCACCATCTGCTCCTTGGCGCCGGTGGACAGGGCGGCGAACGGCAGCCAGTCGCCGTCGAGCTTGCGCTGCTCGACCTCCAGGGAGCCGCTCACCTGCACCTCGAAGTCCGGGCCGTGGACCGCGCGGCCCAGCTGCTCGACCGCGGCGCGGAACGGCTGGACGTACTGGGCGTGGGCGCGCTCGCGGTGCTCCAGCAGCGTCCGCTCCAGGAGCAGCGCGGCCTCGGCCCGCCGCTCGACGCCGGCGAGGTCGCGCCGGACCGCTTCGAGCCTCGTCCCGGCCTGGTCGTGCTCGAGCTGCACCCGGTCCCGGCCCATGCCGTCGAGCCGTCCCAGCAGGGTGCTCCGGCGCCCCTGCCGCTCGGTGAGCAGCTTCTCCAGCCCGGCGATCTGGTCCGCCACGAGCTCCCGGTCGGAGAGCACCCGTTCGGCGTCGAGACGGGCCAGGGCCGCCTCGTGCTCGTCGATCTCGCCCTGGACGGCGCCGAGTGCCTCGTCCGCCGCGGTGACGGCGCGGTCGAGGTCCTCGTCCGGCACGTCATGGCGGGCCTCCTCGAGCCGGGCCCGGGTGCCGGTGAGCGCGCGGTCCTGCTCCTGGGCGGCCCCTTCGAGGGAGTGCAGCCGGGTCTGCGCGGACTGCAGGGCGGCCCGCGCGGCCTCGGCGGCCGCCTCGGCGTGGAGCGTGGCGTCCTCCGCCGCGCGCAGCGCCGCCTCGGTGGCGTCCACGCGCTCCTGCGCGACGTCCACCGACCCGGGCAGGGGATGCTCGTCCGTCCGCTGCCGGGTGTACTGGTCGATCGCGGGCGCCAGGCGGTCCCGGTCGTCGCGCAGACGGCTCTCGTCCTCGCCGTCGAGGAGGCGGTCGCGCTGGGCGACGGTCTCGCGGACCTGCTGCGCGAGCTCCTCGGCCGCGCGCCACGCGGCGCGGGCCTCGGCGACCGACGCGACCCCGTGCCGCTCCAGCAGCGCGGTGAACGCGTCGGACGCCCGGCGGGCGGCCTCCCGGCGGGTGTCGATGCCCTGCTCCGGGGAGATCCGCACCTGCCACTCGCCGGGGATCTCGATCTGCACGACCTCGGTCACCGGCGCGGACCACGGCTCCTCCGGGGAGACGTCCTGTGCGGTGCCGTCGCGCAGGATGGGGCGCGACCGGCCGAGCGCGGTGAGATCCACCCGGGCGCTGCCGGCCGCCAGCTCCGCCTCGGCCTTCTCCGCCGCGCGCTGGGCCCGGTCGAGCTCGTCCAGGACGGCCTCGTCGATCTCCGTGCCGGGACGGGACCGCAGGTCCGTCAGCCGCGCCCGGACCGTCTCGAGGGACTCCAGGACCGAGACCACGCGACGGTGCCGGTCGACGTCGTCGAGGTGCCTCCGGTCGTCCCGCGCCGACCGGTGGGCCGCCCGGGCCTCCTGCGCCGCGTGCTGTGCGGCGGTCCGGCGCTCCTCGGTCTCGCCGACGTGCCGGCGCACCGGTGCCAGCTCCTGCTCGCAGGCCCGGAGCTCGTCGGAGAGCGCGGCGCCGCGCTCCTCGTCGGCGGTCAGCGCGGTCACGAGCTCCGCGCGGCGCGCCGCGCGCTCGCGGGCCCGCTCGAGCTCGCCCCGGGCAGTGTCACGACGGCGCCGCGCCTCCTGCAGCTGCCGCTGGACTCCGCCGATCTCCTCGGCGGCACGGTCCAGCTCCACCCGCTCCGCGCGGACGGCGCCGAGCCTGCGGTCGGCGGCGGTGATCTCCTCCGTCAGCTCCGCGAGCTCCTCCTCGACCGTGGCGATCTCCGCCAGCTGCTCGGTGGTTCGGGCCGCGGCCGTCCCGGCGTCCCGGCAGGCCGTCTCCGCCTGCACGTAGCGGGTGTTCTTCTTGCGCGTCGAGGTCCAGTACTTGTCGCACTCCTCGCTCACGCGCTGCAGGAGCGTGGTGACCTCGCGGTCGTCGCCCTGGCTCTGGCCGGCGTGGCACTCCAGGGCCCGGCGCAGGGCGGCGCTGCCGGTGAGGGCGTTCTGGTCCGTTCCGCCGGCCTGGAGGTAGCGCAGGGCCTTCCACAGGGTGGTGTCGGCGGTGGTCCAGAGCTGATCGGCGGCGTCGTGGGCCTCGCGCCCGGTGAACGTCCGGCCCGCGCCGGGGCCCGAGACGTGGCGCAGCGTGGTGGCCGGCTTCTTCAGCCACTGCTTGGCGTAGACCACCCGGACGGCCCCGATCGAGAACTCCGCCTCCACGAGCACGGGCACGTCCTGGCCGGCCGGCTTCGCGTCGAGGATCGTCCGCTTCCTGCTGCTGTCCGGGAGCTCGATCAGCGCGTCCAGGGCGTCGATCATCGACGTCTTGCCGATCTCGTTGCGGCCGGTCAGCACGACGACCCCCGACTCGGGGAACTCGACCTCGCGCTCGGCCACGCCGCGGAAGTTCTCCAGCTTCAGGCGGTGCAGCTTCATCGGGCGGGTCCTTCCACCAGGCGGTACAGGAGTCGCAGTGCGTCACCCGCGACGGCCGCGTCCTCGGCGTCGGAGCCGGCCGTCCGGCGCAGCTCCTCGAGGGCGTCCGCGGCGTAGCCGCCGACGTCGAGGTCCTCGAACTCGTGCTCGTCCGGGACGACCGCCAGGTCGGTGTGCCGCTCCCACGCGTTGAGGCTCGCGAAGACCTCGGCCTGCTGCTCGAGCAGGGCCTCCAGCGCCGCGGAGTCGGAGAGGTTCAGGGTGCCGGTGAAGACGGTCTGCAGGATGATCCGCTCCTTGGGCGTGAGCGCGGCGAGCTCGGCCCGCAGGGCGTCGACGTCGTCCGGGCCGTCGAGCTGCCGCTGCAGGCGCAGGTGCTCCCACCGTCCCACCTCGTGGGGCGTCACCTCCACGGTGCCGCCGTCCAGCACCACCTCCAGGACGTGGCCGCGCCCGGGCTCGCGGAACCCCGTGGACTCGTGGGCCCCGGAGTAGTGGATGGCGCCGCGGCCGTCCTCGGGCCAGCGGATGTGGCGGTCGCCCAGCGCCACGTAGTGGACGGCCCCGCGCGCCAGGGCGGCGTCGAGGGGCGCCCGGCGCACGGTCGCCAGGGAGTTCCGGTCGGGGTCGAGCTCGTCGAGCATGCCGTGGCCCACCACGACGCGCAGGGTGCCGTCGGCGTCCAGGCCCTCGAGGGCCGGGGCGACCGGGTCCGCGTCGGGCCGCTTGCTGCGCCAGGGCGCGGCCACCAGCTCGACGCCCTCGGCGACCGGCCACGGGCCCGTCCCGTCCAGGAGCACGACGTTGTCCGGCGCCAGGTCGCGGAAGGCGTCCTGGGCGTAGATCGACCCCGGTCCGAGCGGATCGTGGTTGCCGGGCAGCAGGTACACCGGCAGCCCGACGGCCCCCATCGCGTCCAGGGCCCGCCCCACGTCCCGCCGGCTGAGATTGGCGTGCTCGAAGACGTCGCCGGCCACCACCACGAACGCGCACCCCCGGGCGCGGGCCAGCTCCCCGATGCGGCGGATCGTCTCGACCCGGTCGCCCGTGAAGCGGGACTGGGCCTCGCCCTCGAGGTAGTGCCGGGTCATGCCCAGCTGCCAGTCGCTCGTGTGGAGGAATCGTGTGCTCGTCATCGAGGCTCCTCGTGCGGTCGGGGGGTGCCGGCCCGGGGTGCGGGTCCCCTGCCACGGTAGCGGGATCGGCGGACACCGAAGGCTCCGGCGCCCCCACGCGCCCCGGTTCGTCACGTGCCGAGTTCACCGGCCGTGCTCGAGATGCGGTTCTCGACGCGCCCGGGTGGGGTGGAAGCGGTGAGTTCGCGGACAGAGGGACGTGATCCGCCGGCATGTGCTTCCCTGGAGTCATGGAGCCGAGCAGCGCGAAGACCCTGTGGGCCATGATCCATGCCGAGCGTGCGCGGCTGGCCGAGGACCTGGCCGACCTGGACGACGCCCGCTGGGCGGAGCAGTCCCTGTGCGGGCAGTGGGTCGTGGAGGACGTCGTCGCCCACCTGACGGCGGTCGCGAGCATCGGCCGACTCCGCTGGCTCCGCAGCGTGCTGGGGGCCCGCTTCGACTTCGACCTGCACAACCAGCGCCGCCTGGAGGAGCACCGGGGCGCCACCCCGGCCGAGACCCTGCAGCGGTTCCGCGCCGTGGTCGGGAACTCGACGGGACCCTCGAAGCACACGGCGGCCTGGCTGGGCGAGGTCGTCGTCCACGCCCAGGACATCCGCCGCCCCCTCGGGCTGCCGCGCACCCCGTCGGTCGGCGTCGTGACCGAGGTGGCGCGGTTCTTCGCCGGCCGGGACTTCGCGGTGCCCAGCCGCAGTACGGCCGAGGGCCTGCACCTGGTCGCGACCGACGGACCCTTCGAGTCCGGCTCCGGCCTCCGGGTCACCGGGACCACGCTGGCGCTCACCATGGCGATGGCCGGGCGGAAGGCCTGCTGCGACGACCTGGCGGGTGCGGGCGTCGCCACCCTGCGGTCCCGCTGCGTCCCGTCCTGAGAGGGTGGCGGGAGGACGGGTCACGAACCGGTCCGGCACGCCACGGCACACCGAGCAAGCACACCGGGCAGGCCACCGAGCACGCCACCGAGCAGAGGAGACACCATGCCAGAGACGATCGCCGGGATCACCGTCCCGGACTCCGCCCTCGTCCGCGAGACCACCGAGCTGGTCCGGCGGGCCGCCGACGAGAGCCTGTTCCACCACTCCCGACGGGTCTTCCTCTTCGGGATGCTCAAGTCCACCGCACGCGGCGTCGAGGTGGATCCCGAGCTCGCCTACGTCGGGTCCATGTTCCACGACCTCGGCCTCACGGAGGAGCACCGCACGACGCACCAGCGGTTCGAGCTCGACGGCGCCGAGGCGGCGCAGGCGTTCCTGCGCGACCACGGCCGGTCCCCGGAGGAGGCGCGCAACGTGTGGCTGGCGATCGCCCTGCACACCACGCCGGAGATCCCCCTGCGTCTGGCGCCCGAGGTCGCCGTGGTCACGCTGGGCGTCGAGACCGACGTGCTGGGCCTCGACCTGGACGAGATCTCCGAGGAGCACCGCGCCGAGGTCGTCGCCGCGCACCCCCGGCCCGACTTCAAGAACAAGGTCCTCCGGGCGTTCTACGACGGCATGGCCGACCGGCCCGGGACCACGTTCGGCACCATGAACGACGACGTGCTCGCCCACTTCGACCCCGACTTCCACCGGGAGGACTTCGTGCGCATCATCCAGGAGAACGCCTGGCCCGAGTGAGCCCGAGCGAGCCGGCCGGTGACGGGCTGGTGCGCTTCGCCGTGACCGGACCGCGCGAGCACCGGCGGCGGGGGGAGGCGGGTAGGCGACCAGCTGCTCGACCGGTGGAGGATGCCGGCGAATTCAGCTCGTGACCTCGACGAGAGCCGAGGATAGAATCGGACTCATGACGCGCAGCGAGCCGGTCGACCAGGACCGCCGGTCGTCCGCAGGGCCGGTGGTGGCGGCCGTGGTCGCGGCCCTCGCCCACCTGGTGGTCGGGTTCTACTACCTCGCCAGCGGCCTCATGGCGCCGCTGTGGGCGATCGTGCTGCTGCTGGTCGTGTGGGCCGTGCTGGCCTGGGCCGGTGTGCGGCTGGCGATGCGCCGCTCCTACCTCGTGCTCCTCATCCCCGTCCTGGCCTTCGGGGTCTGGTTCGCCGTGATGTCCGTCGGCGGCGCGGTCCTGGGCTGGACGCCCTGACCCTGCGCCCGGAGCAGGCATCGGCCGCCGGGCGGAGCGCGGTGCCGAGCTGTGGCCCCGGTGCCCGGCGAGGAGCGGCAGCCGCGAGTTCCGCCGTCGGGGCGTCGAGCGGTCGGCGCGTCAGTCCTCGATCTTCTTGGCCTGCTCGTCCCAGGCGGCGTGGGCGTCCCGGCCCTCGGTGGGCCGGTGGGTCTCCCGCAGGGCCCGGAGGGCGGCGTTGCGCTGCCGGGCCAGGGACTCCGCGGCGGCCCTCGTGGCGGCGTCCTCCCGGGCCCGGGCCCGGGCCGCGGTCACGGCGTCCATGATGGCCTCCACGCCCATCGCCCCGCCCTCCAGGTAGGCGGTGCGGATCTGCCGGTCCGGGTGGTACAGGTACTGGTCGTTGACCTGGCCGAGGGCCGCGTCGAACTCCTCCTCGCTCAGGTCGGAGATCGCCGCGACCACGCGGTCCAGCCGCTCGTCCACCTGCTCGAGCATCCCGTGCCGTCGTGCGCTCGTGCGCAGGGACCACAGGGCCCGGCCGTGCCGCCGCAGCCGGGCCACGTCCCAGTCCGCCTGCGGGACCACGGCCAGCGTCCCGGTGAGGAACCGGGGGTCCGTGCTGTCCTCCTGCTCGGGCAGGGACCGCAGGTGCCAGGAGATCCAGGCCGTGCGCATGTTGGACGCCCCGGCCTCCCGGGCCTCCTCCAGGGACGACGGCTCGGACCGCGGCTCGGACCACCGTCCGGTCGGCGGGGCGGCGGGCGGCGGCTCGTCCCCGGCGGCGTCCGGGTCCGCGGTCGCGCGGGCCCGGCTGCGGACGATGCCGACGCCCAGCCCCACGAGCAGGCCGAGCGCCGCAAGCCCGAGGAGGGCCACGCCGCCGAGGAGCACGAACCGGAACAGGCCGGCGAAGAGCACCACGGCGATCACGGCCACCCAGAGGATGGTGCCGTCGCTGCTTCCGGTGTTCTTCACGGTGGGCCCCCGAAAAACCATGTGCGCGCTGGACGCCCATTCTATCGCCGCGGCCTGCGCGGCGGCTGGGTGACGCGTGGCCCGACCTCAGAAGCGCCGGGGCAGCCCCTCGCGATAGACCCGCTTGAGCTCGGTCAGCTCCGGGCCGTGCCCGGTGCTCTCGGTGTTGAGCACCGGCTGGTGCGCGGCGATCCACCGCTGCTCGAGGGCGTCGACGTCGTCCTTCGTCTCGCACCGCGCCCAGCCCAGGAGCAGGTGCTCCTGCATCCACGCCGTGAGCCGCTGCTCGTGCTCCCCGTCGAGGACCACCCGGTCGCGTCCGTCCAGGCTCGCGCCCTCCCGCCACGACGGATCACCGGGCAGGAGCACCGCCAGCAGGGTGCGCCGCAGCGCGGAGGAGCGGGTGCGGCGCAGGTGCTGGCCGGCGATGCGCCCGTGCAGGTCGCGCCGGGCCCGGCCCACGTAGAGCAGCTCGGCCCGGCCGGAGGAGTGCACCAGCCGCGGCACCCCGGGCAGCGGTCCGAGTCCCGCCGCCTCCGGAGTGGGGGAGCGGGCGGTGTCCAGCCACCAGGAGTAGACGCCGCGGGAGCGGAAGACCTCCGCCTGGAGCGGTGTGCTGAGCGGGAGGTCGGCCGGGCTGACCTCGGTGGGCTGTGTGCTCAAGGGTCCTCGCCTCCTGCATGGTTTGCATGTGCAACTGCTTCCCCGACTGTAGGCGCACGGTCGCGCAGGGCACAGCCCGCGCGGCCGTGCGTCGCCGCATCCCGTCACATCGTTGCGATACCTAGAACCGCTAGGGTTCAATACCT
Source organism: Kocuria kalidii (assembly GCF_044462225.1). NCBI lineage: Bacteria > Bacillati > Actinomycetota > Actinomycetes > Micrococcales > Micrococcaceae > Kocuria > Kocuria kalidii. The sequence goes on from NZ_JBISWJ010000079.1 coordinate 56,319, forward strand.
AGTAGACCTAGGTATGGAGGCGCCATGCGCATCGACAAGGACCTGGTCGCCGCCTCGGCCACCCCGCTCGTGCTGGGGATCCTGGCGGACGGCGACCTGTACGGCTACGCGATCCTCAAGCGCGTCGGCGAACTCTCCGGCGGATCCATGCAGTGGACCGACGGCATGCTCTACCCGCTGCTGCACCGTCTCGAGCGGCTCGGCCACGTGTCCTCGTCGTGGGGCACGTCCGAGGCCGGGCGCCGGCGCAAGCACTACGCGATCACGCCGGCGGGCCGGGCCGCGCTCGCCGACCGGCAGGAGCAGTGGACCGTCGTGGCCGACGCGCTGCGGCAGGTGTGGCAGACCGCGCAGCGGCCGCCCACCGCGACCGAGCGGTGGGCGTGATGGAGCTGCACGCGGAGCAGGAGACCCAGATCGGCCGGTGGCGCGGCTACGTGCAGCGCCGGCAGGCGATCTCGCCGGCCGACGTCGACGAGCTCGAGGACCACCTGCGCGAGCAGGTCGCGGACCTGCGGGCCACCGGGCTCGACGACGACGAGGCCTTCCTCGTGGCGATCAAGCGCATGGGCAACCTGGACGCCGTCTCCCACGAGTTCGCCCGCGAGCACTCCGAGCGGCTGTGGAAGCAGCTCGTGCTCGTCCCCGAGGGCCCCGAGGGCACCGGCGCGCCGCCGTGGCGGGAGCTGGGGGTCGTCCTCGGGCTCGCCGTCGGGGCGGGGCTGGCGGTGAAGGCGGGCGTCGCCTGGCTCGGCGACGAGGTGGTGCTGGCACGCAACCTCGGTCTGCTCGTCCTCCCGTTCCTCGCCGCGTACTTCGCGTGGAAGCGCCGGCTGACCGCACGCGTGGCCGTGGGGCTGCTCGTGCCGTTCGCGCTGCTGGCGGTCGTGCTCAACGTCTACCCCTTCGCCCCCGGCGGCTCCACCGAGCTGCTCGCCGTGCTGCACGCCCCGGTGGTCCTCTGGCTGCTGGCCGGGGTGGCCTACGTGGGCGGGAGGTGGCGCTCCGACGGCCGGCGGATGGACTTCGTCCGGTTCACCGGCGAGCTGGTGATCTATTACACGCTGCTGGCCCTGGGCGGCGCGGTGCTGATCGGGCTCACGTTCGGGGCGCTGGGGGTCGTCGGCGTCGACCTGGAGCCGGTGCTGGAGGACTGGATCCTGCCGTTCGCCGTGCCCGGTGCGCTCGTCGTGGCCGCCTGGCTCGTGGAGGCCAAGCAGAACGTCGTCGAGAACCTCGCCCCCGTCCTCACGCGCGTCTTCACGCCCCTGACGATCGTCATGCTGCTGGCCCTCCTGGCCGTGCTGACGACGGCCGGCGGGCTCGTCGACGTCGACCGCGGGCTGCTCATCCTGATGGACGCGATCCTCGTGCTCGTCCTGGCCCTGCTGCTCTACTCGATCTCCGCCCGGGACCCGCTCGAGCCGGCCGGCTTCTTCGACGGCCTGCAGCTGGTCCTCGTGGCTGCCGCACTGGCGGTCGACGCCGTGATGCTGACCGCCATGCTGACCCGGATCGCCGAGTTCGGCCTCAGCCCCAACAAGATCGCCGCGCTCGGGCTGAACCTGCTGCTGCTGGTGCACCTGGTCCGGGGCGCCTGGCTCTCCGCGGGGTGCCTGCGGGGCAGGCGGCCGTTCACCGTGCTCGAGCGCTGGCACACGCGGTACCTGCCGGTCTACGGCATCTGGGCCGCGATCGTGGTGGTGGTCTTCCCGCCGCTCTTCGCCTTCGCCTGAGCGGCGACTCCGGCCCGATGTGGGCCGGTGCGGTGCGTCCGGGCGGATCGTGCCGGCGGCGGAGGTGGCCTGCGCGTCCCGGTGGCAGCGGAGTCGCCCCCCGACGACTGACCAGATGGTCCAAGGCCTGCTGCCACCAGGACGGCGGCGTCATGATCGGCATCGTGCTGCTCGGCCTTCCGGCCGGTCGCTCCGACGCGATCCACACCGAGATGGTCAGCCCCCCGGCTGATCCCCCTGCGTGATGTATCAACACTAACACCGCGATATTGAATTATCGATTTTCATACTGTCCCCACTTGGGTCGACCCGGGAGCCGTCGGGCGGTGCTCCACGGCCGGGAGGGGTCCTCCGCCCGGGCCGGTGGAGAGCGGCCAGGACGTCGTCGTCGGTGCTCGTCAGCGCGGACAGCGTGCGGTGCGCCGCTGGGCAGAGGGGTCGACGCGGCTAAGCGCTCGTGCGCACGACGAGCTCCGGGGGAAGCCGGACGCTCTCCACGTCCCGGCCGTCCAGGACATCCATCAGCATCTCGAAGCCCTGGCGGCCGATGCTGTGCATGGGGGAGCGCACAGTGGTGAGCCCCACGCTGCCGGCCAGCGGGGTGTCGTTGAACCCGACGAGGGCCATGTCCTCGGGAACCGTGATCCCCTCCCGGGCGAACACGCCGAGCGCGCCGATCGCCGCGAAGTCGTTGACCGCGAAGACCGCTTCGGGCAGCGGTCCTGCGGCGAGGATCTTGGCGGCGGCCACGCTGCCGGCGGGGGCGTCGAAGCCGCCGGGGACCACCAGGTCCGGGTCCACGCCGAAGCCGTGCTCGGTGAGCGCGTCCAGGAAGCCTGCGCACCGGTCGATCGAGGTCGAGGCCCGTGGATCGCCCGCGATGAGGCCGAAGGTGCTCCGGCCGGTGGCGACGAGGTGCTCTGCGACCATGCGTCCTCCGGCGTAGTCGTCGCAGGTCACGGAGCGGTGTCCCGGGGAGCGCCGGTTCACGAGCGTGAAGGCGACGCCGCGGTCGGTCAGCTCGTCCAGGAAGGAGTCGTCGAACAGGGCGTCGCCGAAGATCAGCCCGTCGGCACGGCGGTCCAGCAGTTTCTCCGCCTTGGCGCGGTGGGCCGCAGGATCGTCCAGCGAGTTGGAGACCACGGTGAAGTAGCCGTGCTCGGAGGCGGCCTCGTCGATGCCCTCGTACATCGTGGCCAGCACGTAGTCCTGCAGGCGGGGCACGACGACACCGATCATGTGCGACTTGGCCGTGCGCAGCGAGGCCGCGTAGGGGTTCTTGCGGTAGCCGCGCTCCTCCGCGAGCGCGAAGATGCGCTCCGTGGTGTCCGGCGAGGCCCATTTGGAGCCGAGGCCCTGGGGGTCGTTGAGCACGCGGGAGACCGTGGAGGGGTTGAGGCCCAGCTCGGCCGCGAGAGCCTTCAGAGTGACCGCCGGTCGTGCGCCCATGTCCACCTTCCCGCCGCTGTTTCCACACAGTAACCGATGTTAAATCTGCGTGAATGTGTTGCCAATCACACCGGAACCGATCTAAGGTCGGTCACAACAGCTTACGCAAACGATTGCGGCATTCGTTTGCATACATGATCCGTTCCCCGGCGGCCGGGGACGGCCCCACGGGAAGGAGGCAGCGCGTGGCACACGTCCAGCTGCTCGGCACGGGGGGCACCATCGCGTCCCGCGGCGGCGGATCCACGGGATCCGTGGCCACGGACACGGCGGCCGACCTGTCCCGGAACCAGTACGGCGAGCTGACCGTCTCGGCCCGGGACGTCCTCACCACCGGCAGCTACCGGCTCACCCTGGAGGAGCTGCGGGCGATCGCCGAGGCCACCCGGGACGCGCTGGCCGACCCGGCCACCGACGGTGTCGTGGTCACCCACGGGACCGACACCCTGGAGGAGACGGCGTACCTCCTGGACCTGGTGCACGGCTCCCCGAAGAGCGTGGTGCTCACGGGTGCCCAGCAGCCGGCTGACAGCCCGGCCCCGGACGGCCCGCGCAACGTCGAGGAGGCGGTGCTGGCCGCGGCCTCTCCCGAACTGCGGGGCAGCGGCGTGCTGATCTCCTTCGACGGGACGGTCCGGTCCGCCCGTGGTGCCCGCAAGGCGCACACCACCGCGAGCAACCCCTTCCAGGGCGGCGCCGAGGTGGCGCACATGGCAGGGGCCGGGCTCGTCGTCACGGCCAGACCGGTCCGGCGGGATCCGCTGCCCCTGCCGCCGGAGGCCTTCGGCAGCACCCGGGTCGAGATCATCACGGCCCACACCGGGGCCACCCCGGACCTGTTCGACTTCGCGGTGCGCAGCGGCGCACAGGGCGTCGTGCTCGCCGGCTCGGGCGTCGGCAACGCCGGCCCGGGGTTCGTGGAGGCCGTGCGCCGAGCGGTCGAGGCCGGCTGCGCCGTGGTGCTCAGCACCCGCGCCCCGTGGGGGCCGGTGGTCCCGCTCTACGGCAACGGCGGGGGCATCGACCTCGTGGCGGCCGGGGCCGTCCCGTCCGGGGACCTCAACCCGCTCCAGGCGCGCATCCTCGCCGCCCTCGTGATCTCCCTGGGGACCTCGACCGCCGAGTTCCCCGGGGCATTCGCCGCCCACCTCTAGAACACCCACCCACCACCAGAGGAGACATCATGTCCAAGAAGATCTACGTGTCCGTCGGGATCGACGTCGACGCCGTCGGCGGCTGGCTCGGCTCCTACGGCGGCGAGGACTCCCCGGGTGACATCTCCCGCGGGCTCTTCGCCGGCGAGGTCGGCGTGCCGCGGCTGCTCCAGCTCGCGCAGCGGCGGGAGATGCCCGTGACCTGGTTCTGGCCCGGCCACTCCGTCGAGACGTTCCCCGAGGAGTTCGACGCGGTCGTCGCCGCCGGGCACGAGATCGGCGTGCACGGGTACTCCCACGAGAACCCCATCGCGATGACCCGTCAGCAGGAGACCGAGATCCTCGACTACTGCACCGACCTCATCGAGCGGCGCTCCGGGAAGAAGCCGGTCGGCTACGTGGCGCCCTGGTGGGAGTTCTCCGGGGTCACCAACGAGATCCTGCTCGAGCGCGGGTTCCTCTACGACCACTCGCTCATGCACGACGACCACACCCCCTACTACGTCCGCGTCGGGGACACCTGGACGAAGATCGACTACGACGCGGCCTCGGCCAAGGAGTGGATGAAGCCGCTGGTGCGCGGCGAGGAGACCGACCTCATCGAGATCCCCGCCTCGTGGTACCTCGACGACCTCCCGCCGATGATGTTCATCAAGTCGAGCCCCAACAGCCACGGCTTCGTGTCCCCGCGCGACGTCGAGCAGCTGTGGAAGGACCAGTTCGACTGGGTCTACCGCGAGATGGACTACGGCGTCTTCCCGATCACCATCCACCCGGACGTCTCCGGCCGGCCGCAGAACCTGCTGATGCTGGAGCGGCTCTTCGACCACATCGCCGGCCACGACGGCGTGGAGTTCGCCTTCATGGAGGACGTCGCCCGCGACTTCGCCGCCCGCAATCCCCGCAACGCCCAATGATCCGCCCGGTGCAGAGGAGCACACAGCCATGAGCAAGCTCGGATCCGACGGGCCCCTGGCGGCCGTCGAGCCCTGGGACGTCAAGGTCACGCCGCAGATGGTGCGGAAGGTCTCGATCGTCTGCTTCGTCGCCTGGGTCGTCTCCGTCTACGACTTCACGCTGTTCGGCACGCTGCTGCCGGTCATCGCGGAGGACTTCGGGTGGACCACCGCCGAGGCCACCGCGATCAACACCATCGCCCACGTCGGCATCTTCATCGTCGCCCTCGCCGTGGGCACGATCATCGACCGCATGGGCCGCAAGAACGCCCTCGTGATCCTCATGCTGGGCGGCGCGGCCGCCGCGGGCTTCACCGGCCTGGCCGCGGGTGCCGTCAGCCTGATCCTCATCCGCTCGTTCTCCGGGTTCTCCATGTCCGAGGAGGTCGTCAACGCGGTCTACCTCAACGAGATGTACAAGGAGGCCAAGAACCGCGGTCTCATGTACTCCCTCGTGCAGGGCGGCTGGCCCGTGGGCGCGCTGGTCTCTGCGGGCATGTCCGCCCTGCTCCTGCCGATCATCGGCTGGCGCTGGAGCTTCGTCGTCGCCGCGGTCATGGCCCTGCTCGTGGCGCTGCTGGCCTCGCGACTGCCGGAGTCCCCGACGTTCGCCGCCATCCGCGAGGTGCAGCGGCGCCGTGCGGCCGGGGACGTCGAGGGCGCCCACCGGCTGGCCGCCGAGCACGACCTCGAGGAGGGCAGCCACCACAAGACCGGGTTCAAGGACGTCTTCACCCCGGAGCTGCGCAAGCACACCACCCTGCTGGCCCTGGCGTGGTTCTTCAACTGGTTCGCCATCCAGGTCTTCTCCGTGCTGGGCACCACGGTGCTCGTGGAGGCGAAGGGCGTGACCTTCGAGAACGCGCTGATCGTCCTCGTGCTGGCCAACGCCGTGGGCTTCGTCGGCTACGTCTTCCACGGCTGGCTGGGCGACCGCATCACCCGCAAGCGCACCGTGGTCATCGGCTGGCTGGCCGGTGCCATCGTCAGCCTGGCCATGCTCCTGGGCCCGGGCACGCCCTGGTTCGTCTTCCCCATGTACGCGCTCACCCTGTTCTTCCTCACCGGTCCCTATGCGGCGCTGCTGTTCTACATGGGCGAGTCCTTCCCCGCCCACGTGCGCGGCATGGGCACCAACGTCGCCCACGTCATGGCGCCGCTCGGCGGCATCGCGGGCTCCGGTGTGCTCAGCCTTCTGCTCTTCCTCGAGGTGGACATGCAGTGGGCCGCGATCGTCTCGGGCACCGGCGGACTGCTCGTCTCGGCGCTGTGCATGGCCGGCACCCGGACCATCGACGACGCCGGCAAGAAGACGACGGTGATCGCATGATGCGCGACGACGGACTCGAGGGAAAGGTCGCCGTCATCTCCGGCGGCGGCAGCGGGATCGGCCGGGCCCTGGCGGTCGCCTATGCCAGAGCCGGTGCCCACACCGTCATCGGCTATCTGCCGGCCGACCCTCACGACGCCACCGAGACGGTCCGCGCCGTGGAGGCCGCGGGCGGGCGCTGCACGGCCGTCCCCATGGACGTGCGCAGCTTCGAGGACACCGAGACCCTGGCGCAGACCGCGCTCGACGAGTTCGGCCGGCTCGACATCTCGGTGGCCGCGGCCGGCATCCTGCGCCGTGCCGTCCTGGCGGAGATGACCGACCAGGCGTGGGACGACATGATGGCCGTCGACCTCTCCGGGGTGATGCGCGTGTTCCGCTCCTGCAGCACGCGGATGACCCACGGCGGGGCGATGGTCGCGACGTCGTCGATCGCCGGTGGCGTCTACGGGTGGGAGGAGCACTCCCACTACGCCGCGGCGAAGTCCGGTCTGATCGGCCTGTGCCGCTCCTTGGCGGTGGAACTCGCGCCGCGGAGGATCCGGGTCAACACCGTCATACCGGGGCTCATCGAGAGCCCGCAGTCCCTCGACCCGGTGAACTCGCTGGGCCGGGAGGGCTTGGACGCCGCCGGCTCGATCATCCCGTGGGGCCGCGTCGGCAACGTCGACGAGGCCGCGCGCACCATCCGCTTCCTCACCAGCGACGACTCGGCCTACGTCACGGGGCAGCAGCTCGTCGTCGACGGCGGCCTGACCGTCCGCTGGCCGAGCTGAGCGCGTCAGGAAAGGCAGACATGGAACAGCAACTGGCCGGCAGGGCAGCGGTCGTCACCGGTGGCGGCAGCGGCATCGGGGCGGCGATCGCCCTGCTCTTCGCCCGGGAGGGCGCCGACGTCGCCGTGCTCGACCGCGACGAGCAGCACGCCCTGGCCGTCGCGGAGGAGTGCAGAGCCTTCGGCGGACGCGCGCTCGGCCTGCCGGTGGACGTCACCGACGGTGACGCCGTGCAGCAGGCCATGGACCGGGTGGCCCAGGAGCTGGGCGGCATCGACGTCCTGGTCAGCGCCGCCGGGATCCTCGACGAGACCCCCCTGCTGGAGATGACCGAGGCGACGTTCGACAAGGTCCTCGCCGTGGACCTCAAGGGCGTCTTCCTCGCGGCGCGCTGGGCCGCGCCCCACATGGTGGAGCGCGGCGGCGGGCGGATCATCAACATCGCCTCGCAGCTGGGCATCAAGGGCGGGACCGGCCTGACCCACTACGTCGCGGCCAAGGCCGGGGTGATCGGCATGACGAAGGCCATGGCGCTCGAGCTCGCCGAGCACAACGTCCTCGTCAACGCGATCGCGCCCGGGCCCGTCGTCACGCCGCTGATCGAGGGGCTCTCCGAGGAGTGGAAGGCCGCCAAGCAGGCGGAGCTGCCCATCGGCCGCTTCGGCCAGGCCCACGAGGTGGCGCCCACCGCGCTGCTGCTGGCCTCCTCGCCCGGCGGTGACCTCTACACCGGCCAGACGCTGGGTCCCAACAGCGGCGACGTGATGCCGTAGCCGGCCCGGGAGGAGACGTCACGATGTGCGCAGGATGCCCCGGAGGACGTGCGGTCTCGACGACGACGGCCCACATCAACCTCCACAGGATGAAGCCGGCCGTCCTCGCGGAGCTGCGGCGCCGCGTGGGGCGCCGCGCGCGGATCACCGTGCTCGGGGACCAGTGGGTGCTGGGCTCCCGGACGGGGGCCCAGCAGGTCTTCCCCGACGTCGAGGCCCTGGCCGACGCCCTGGTCGACCAGCGCCTCGTCGACCGGCGCGCCCCGGCGGACGACGGCGGCGCGGAGTTCGAGCGGATCCTCGACGACGGAACCCACCACAGCGCCCCACCCCTGGACGCGGGCCGGTTCGTGCGGGCGCTGCTGCGCGGCGCCGGCACCGCCTGAGCCTGCCCCAGTCCCCCGGACAGTGCGGGCGACGACCACCGCGCCGGGGCGGCTTCCCGCCCGGAAGCCGCCCCGGCGGTCGACCCCGTGACCCTCAACCCCTGACGAAGGAGATGCTCATGCCGGATCTCGCCCCGCTCTGGTCCCCCGTGGAGATCGGTCCCATCCGCCTGGAGAACCGCGTCGCCCTGGCTCCGATGACCCGGATCAGCGCCACGGAGGAGGGCCGTGCCACCGACCGCATGGTCTCCTACTACGAGGGCTTCGCCCGCGGAGGCTTCGGGCTGCTGATCACCGAGGGGATCTACCCCGACGCCGCCCACGGGCAGGGCTACCGGTTCCAGCCCGGGATCGCCACCGACGAACAGGCGCAGGCGTGGGCCGAGGTGGTCGACGCCGTCCACGCGGCCGGCGCCAAGATCTTCGCCCAGCTCATGCACGCGGGGTCCCAGGCCCAGGGCAACCGGTTCGTCGACTCCACGATCGGCCCGTCCGCGGTGGCCCCCAAGGGGGAGCAGCTGGGCTTCTACCGCGGTGAAGGCCCGTACCCCGTGCCCGCGGAGATCACGGCACAGCAGATGGCGGAGGTCCGTCAGGCTTTCGTGGCCGCCGCGCTGCGCGCCAAGGACGCGGGATTCGACGGCGTCGAGATCCACGGCGCCAACGGGTACCTGCTCGACCAGTTCCTCACCGACTACCTCAACCTCAGGACCGACGAGTACGGGGGTTCGCCGGAGAACCGGGTGCGGTTCGCCGCCGAGATCTGCCGGGCCGTGCGCGACGCCGTGGGACCGGACACGGCGGTGGGCATCCGGATCTCCCAGGCCAAGGTCAGCGACCACGACCACCGGTGGAGCGGCGGGCTTGACGAGGCGGAGGTGATCTTCTCGACCCTGGGCGCCACCGGGATCGACTTCGTCCACACCACCGAGTACCGGGCGACCGCCCCGGCGTTCGGGGACGAGGGGCTGTCGCTCGCGGCGCTGGCCGAGCAGTACTCAGGCCTGCCGGTGATCGCGAACGGTCACCTGGACAATCCGGAGACGGCCGCGTCCATGCTGCAGGACGGGGCGGCCGACGTCGTCGCCCTGGGCAAGGCGGCCCTGGCCAACCGGGACTGGCCGCAGCGGGTGCGCCGCGGCCAGCCCCTCGCCGAGCTCGACGGCAGCCTGCTCGCGCCCCTGGCCGACGTCAAGGACTGGGAGCTGGAGCTCTCCTAGGTCGGCGTCGTGCCGGCCGGGGCCCCGGGGGAGCCGCCCGGCCTCGTCCGGTGCCGCGCGGGGCGGCAGCGGACGGTGCGGCTGTGGTTCCGCCCGCGTCGTCCGTGACCGCAGGCCGGTCACAGCGCCCAGAGCTCCTCCAGCCGCTCTGCCCGCTCCCGCCGCGCCTCCAGCGCCTCGTCCATGGACACCGCCCGGAACCTCGTCACCGCGCCCGGGGCGGCCCGGGCCAGGAGGTCCATGTCCGCGGAGATGACGGTGCCCACCATGGCGTAGCCGCCGCCCGAGACGGCGTCCCGGTGGAGCACGATCGGCTGGGTGCCGCCGGGGACCTGGATGGAGCCCACGGCATAGCCGGCGTCGACGATGTTCGAGGGGTCCGAGCCCGCCCCGAAGGGCTGCTCCCGCTGAACCCACTCCACGCCGGGGCCCTCGAAGCGCAGGCCCATGCGGTCGGCCACGGGGGTGAGCTTCCACTGCTCCTCGACCAGCCGGCGCCGGCCCTCGTCGGTGAGCAGGTGGTCGTAGAGGCCCCACAGGAAGCGCAGCTCCAGCGACCGCCCGAACGCCGGCCGGAGGTGCTCCGGGATCTCCTCGACCGTGGGCAGCAGGCCGGTCGGCTCGCCCACCGGCACCACGTCCCCGGCCTCCAGCTTCCGGCCGTCCATCCCGCCCAGCCGTCCGATCGCGTAGGTGGAGCGCGAGCCCAGGGCCTCCGGCACGTCGATGCCGCCGCGGACCGCCAGGTAGAACCGGGCGCCGCCGCGGAGCACGCCGAACCTCACAGCGTCGCCCGCCGCCAGCTCGATCCGCCGCCACGCCGGGTGCTCCTCGCCGTTGACCAGCACGGGGATGTCCGCCCCGGCCACGGCGATCGTCGTCGGGACGTCCACGGTGAAGGAGGGCCCCGTGTAGGTGCACTCGAGCGTGGCCTCGGCGGCGGTGTTGCCGACCAGCTTGTTGGCCGCCTGCGCGGCCTCCTGGTCCATGGCCCCGCCCTGCGGGATGCCCACGTGGTAGTACCCGATCCGCCCCTCGTCCTGGACGGTGGTCAGCAGTCCGGGCTGCTCAATTGTCAGCGCCATCGAGGGCCTCCAGGAGGGTGCGGTTGTAGGTGTCGGGATCGGCGAGCGCGGCTTCGACGTCGAGGGTCACGGGTGCCTGCCGGTACCGCCAGGTGCCGTCCTCGACCTGCTGCTGGATGGAGCGGTACTCGGCCTCGTCCACGGGCCGGAACTTCACGAGGTCCCCGGGGCGGAACAGGATCAGGAAGTCCCGGAAGTCGCGCAGGTGCTGCTCGGGGTCGTAGATGGGGGCGGCGGCGATGCCGAACATCTGGTAGCCGCCGGCGCCGCGCACGGAGTAGATGCACGCGAAGCACCCTCCGTGCCCCACCGTCAGCGGCGGCGTGTCCGTGCGGGGGCTGAGGTACTTGGGCACCTCGAGCTGCCGCTCCCGGGGCACGAGCTGGTACATGAACGGCAGCCCGGCCACGAACCCCACCATGGACACGAGCCACGGGGACTCGTGGTGGCGCCGGATGAACTCGGCGGCGTCGGCGAGGCCGTTGACCTCCGCGGCGTAGTCGAGGTCGGTGCCGGACGGGTCCTGGTGGTAGCCCTCGCGGAAGCGCGCCACGACCTCGGCGGTGTAGGGGTCCTGGTACCAGACCGGGACCTCGATGATCCGGGTCTCGGCGGTGTACTGCGTGGACTCGCGGGCCTGCCCCTCGAGCTCCTGCGTGCGGCGCTTGAGGTCCTGGGCCGCGAGGACGTCCGGGTCGAAGCGCACCAGCAGGGACGCGTTGGCCGGGCAGACGTCCACGACGCCGTCCAGGTCCAGCGCGGTGAGCCCCTGCGCCACGGTGGTGGCCAGGTAGTTGGCGGTCAGGTTCATGGCCTCGTCGAACTCCACGAACAGGAACTCGTCACCTCCCCACGTGTACCGGGCGGTGGGCAGGTACAGGGTCTCGGTCATGGTGCGTTCCCCTCACTGGGCGTCTCACTGGGCGTCTCGCCGGGCCTGGCGCCCAGCAGCTCGGTCTCGATCCAGGTGGTGTGGTGCTCCACGGCCGCGAACGCCGGGTCCAGCACGAGCCGCCGCAGCAGCGGCACCGTGGTCCTGATCCCCTCCACGTGCGTGGCGGCCAGGGCCGCACCCATCCGCTGCACCGCCGTTTCCCGGTCCTCGGCGTGCACGATCAGCTTGGCCAGCAGCGAGTCGTAGTACGGGGCCACGGTGTCGCCGCTGCGCACGCCGGTGTCCACGCGGTGCTCGGACCCCTCCGGCCAGTCGAGGCGGCTGATCGTGCCGGGGCTCGGCAGGAAACCCTGCTCCGGGTCCTCGGCGTTGATCCGGCACTCGACGGAGTGCCCGTCGAAGGAGATGTCCTCCTGCCGCAGCTCCGTCCGTCCGGTCGAGGCGATCGTGAGCTGCTCGGCGACCAGGTCCACTCCCGTGACGAACTCCGTGACCGGGTGCTCCACCTGCAGGCGGGTGTTCATCTCGATGAACGCCGCCTCGTGCCGGACGGGGTCGTAGAGGTACTCGACCGTGCCCACCCCGGTGTAGGAGCACAGCCGGGCCAGGTTCACGGCCGAGTCCCGGATGCGCTCGCGGACCTCGTCCGGCAGGTCCGGGGCGGGGGCCTCCTCCACGATCTTCTGGGAGCGCCGCTGCAGGGAGCAGTCGCGGTCGCCCAGGTGCAGGAACGTCTGCCCGTCCCCGAGGACCTGGACCTCCACGTGCCGGGCCCGCTCCACGAAGCGCTCCAGGTAGACCGTGGGGTCCCCGAAGCTCGCGCCGGCCTCGGACCGGGCGGTGTCGACGGTCCGCAGCAGGTCCGCCTCGGCGCGGACCAGGCGGATGCCGCGCCCGCCGCCACCGGCCGAGGCCTTGATCACGAGCGGGTAGCCGACCTCCCGGGCCAGCGCGAGGACGGCGTCGTCGTCGCCCTCCAGCGGGCCGTTCGAGCCCGCGAGGACGGGCACCCCGGCCGCGACGGCGGCCTCCAGGGCCCGGGTCTTGTGGCCCATGAGGTCGATGACGGCGGGGGAGGGGCCAACCCAGGTCAGCCCCGCCTCCTGGACACGGCGGGCGAACGCGGCGTTCTCGGAGAGGAACCCGTAGCCGGGGTGCACGGCGTCGCAGCCGTGCTCCAGGGCGGCGGCCACGAGCGCCTCCGCGTTCAGATAGGACTTCTGCGCCGGTGCGGGCCCCACGACGGCGACGGCGTCGGCGAGCTCCGCCGCCAGCGACTCCCGGTCCACCTCGCTCACGGCCAGGACGGTGCGCAGCCCCAGCCCCTGCGCCGAGCGCAGGATCCGGACCGCGATCTCGCCCCGGTTGGCCACCAGGAGGGTGGAGATCGGCACGGCTCAGCTCTCCGCGACCACGGCGATGACGTCGCCCGGGTTCACCATGTCGCCGTCCTCGACCTCGAAGGCCCGGAGCGTCCCCGCGGCGTCCGACCGGACCTCCGAGAACTGCTTCATCACCTCGATGAGCCCGATGACCTGTCCGGTCTCCACCGGGTCACCGTCCTGCACGAACGGGTCCTTGTCGGGGGAGGGGCTGCGGTAGAAGACGCCGGGCAACGGGGACTGGATCTCGGCCATGACGGGTCCTTTCGGTCGGGACGGAGGGCTCGGGGTGCGGACGGAGGACTGGGTGTGAAGGGTTGGGGACGGAGGACTGGGGGCGAAGGGACGGGGACGGGGGCGGGGGACGTGGGCCGTGCCGCGGCCGGGCGGGTCAGGTGTCCTGCACCCGGTGGTCGTCGATCGCCTCGCGGACGGCACGGGCCACCGCGGGCGCGCCCGGGGCGTCGGAGTGCACGCAGACGGACTCGAAGCGCATCGGCAGCTCCGTGCCGTCCTCGGCGCGGACGATCCCCTCGGTGAGGGCCCGGGCCACGCGGTCGGCGGCGGCCTGCGGGTCGGTGGCGTGGGGCGTGCGCTGGATGATCAGCCCGCCCTCGGCGTCGTAGTCGAGATCGACGTAGAGCTCGGCCACGAACGGCACGCCGCGCTCGGCGCACACGGACTCGTGCGCGGTGCCGGCCATGCCGAGCACGGACACGCCGTGGTCGGCGGCCACGGCCGCCACCGGTTCCATGAGCGCCGGGTCCCTGGCGACCATCCCGTAGAGCGAGCCGTGCGGCTTGAGGTGGTGCAGGTCCGCCCCGTGCTGGAGCAGGAAGCCGGTGAGGGCACCCACCTGGTAGCGGACCAGCGACTCGACCTCCTCCGGCGTGAGCACCATGGCGCGGCGCCCGAAACCCCACTGGTCGGGGAGGGAGGGGTGGGCGCCGATCGCGACGTCGTGGGCGACGGCGGCGGCCACGGTCGCGGACATGATGTCCGGGTCCCCGGCGTGGAAGCCGCAGGCGACGTTGGCGAGGTCCACGATCTGCAGCAGCTCCGGGTCGTTGCCGAAACGGTGCAGGCCGATCCCCTCCCCCATGTCCGAGTTGACGGTGGGCCGGGCGCGGGTTCCTGGTGTGGCCATGGTCACAGCCTAGGGATCGGGCGCGCTCGTGGGAACGCTCGCGGCGTCGCCGGGTGCGATCGCGGGCACGTGGGGTCCGTCACTGTGCTTTTCGCCGAACACCTGTACAGTCATGACCAGTTGTTGAAGTTTCGTTCTTGCAGTTCAAGCAGTTCGCCCGAAACCGGGCGCAGCAGTTTTTCTGAGAAGACGTTTTGGCAGGCATCGCAACGCCCGAGCACCCCGATCGCCGGGGACGCTCCGTTTCCCAGAAAGACAGGTTCCCCATGACTACTGGCACCGTGAAGTGGTTCAACGCCGACAAGGGCTTCGGCTTCATCACCCCCGAGGACGGCTCCAAGGACGTGTTCGCGCACTTCTCCGCGATCAACTCCGGCGGGTACCGCTCCCTCGAGGAGAACCAGCGCGTCGAGTTCGAGACCCAGGACGGCCCCAAGGGCCCCCAGGCCGCGAACATCACCGTGCTTGCGTGAGAACGCTCTGATCTCCTCGTGAGATCACCGGCGCGGGGCTGAACGGCTCCGACGTCGACCTGAGATCGCCATCCGGCTCCGGCCGGGTGGCGATCTTTTCGTCCGTCGACCCGCCGGCGCATCGACGTCCCGCACGGACTGCCGTAGGGTCGCCGCCCGGAGTAGGGTGCGCTCGTGCAGTCGTGCCCGGGAGGACAGCCGACGATGCCCGAGGTCGAGGTGCAGCCCACGGTGGCCCAGGTGCGCCGCCTGCTCGAGGAGCAGCTGCCGCAGAAGCTCCGCGTGCTGCTGGAGCAGCCGCTGACGCCGGCGGCGCAGGGCTGGGACAACGCGCTGTTCCGGCTCGGTCCGGCCCACGCGGTGCGCCTGCCGGTGCGCCGCGCCGCCGTGCGGTGCCTGCTCCACGAGGAGCGGTGGACGGCCGTGGCCGGCGCGCCGCTGGCCGCCCTGGGGATCGCCGTGCCCCGGCCGGTGTTCCGCGGCCGGCCCGGCGCCGGGTATCCCTGGCCCTGGACGGTGGTCCGGTGGGTCGAGGGCGAGGCCGTCGCCACACTGCCGGTCGCCCGCCGGGGGCGTCTCGCGCAGGACCTGGCGGGGGCGCTGACCGCGGTGCACCGGCCGGCGCCGGAGGACGCACCGCGCAATCCCCACCGGGGCGTGCCGCTCGCCGGGCGGCTCCGCACCGCCCCGGTGCCCTGGCCCGCCACGGAGGCCGCCCTCGGGACGCGGCACGCCGAGCGGCTCCGGACCGTCGTCGACGACGGACTGCGCGCCGCCCCGTGGCCACGGTCGCCGGTCTGGCTGCACGGCGATCCGCATCCCTGGAACCTCGTGCACCGGGACGGGCGGCTGGCGGGTCTCATCGACTTCGGGGACGTCTGCGCCGGGGACCCCGCCTCCGACCTCTCGTGCGCCTGGCTGGCCCTCGACGCGGACCAGCGCGCCGCCTTCCGCGCGATCGTCGACGCCACGGGGCACTACGACGACGACGTGTGGCGCCGGGCCGCCGCGTGGGCCGCCCTGTACGTGACGGCGCTGGTGGCCCACTCCGGGGCCGGCCCGGACTTCGGCGCCGTGGTCCGGCACGCGGTCGCCCAGCTGGCTCCGGCCGGCCGGCCCCTGGATCCCCGCTCGCCGGTCCGAGGAGAATGAGTCCTCCAGCCCAGGGGAGGAGCGCCGGATGGACGTCGTCGTCGTGCCGACCGCCGTGGACGTCGCCACCTACGCGGCAGACCTGGTCGCCGCCCGGATCGCGGCGGAACCCGGCATGGTGCTGGGCGTGGCCACCGGGTCGTCGCCGGTCGGGATCTACCGCGAACTGGCCCGGCGGCGGACGGAGGGCACGCTCGAGCTGAGCCACCTCACGTGCTTCGCCCTCGACGAGTACGTCGGCCTCGCACCCGGTCACCCGCGCAGCTACGCCGCCTACCTGGACCGGGAGATCGCCCGTCCGTGGGGCCTGGCGTCCTCGCGGGTCCGGGTGCCGGAGGCCTCCCGCCCGGACCTGGAGGCGGCCGCCGCGGAGTACGAGCAGGAGATCGCCGCGGCCGGCGGCATCGACCTCCAGATCCTGGGGATCGGCACCAACGGCCACATCGGCTTCAACGAACCGATCTCGTCGCTGTCCTCCCGCACCCGCGTCGCCGCCCTGACCGCACAGACGCGCACGGACAACGCGCGCTTCTTCGACGGGCCCGACGACGTGCCCACCCGCTGCCTCACCCAGGGACTGGGCACCATCCTCGAGGCACGCCAGGTGGTCCTGGTCGCGCAGGGGGAGCGCAAGGCGGCGGCCGTCGCCGCCGCCGTGGAGGGTCCGGTGGCCGCCCGGTGCCCGGCGTCGGTGCTGCAGTTCCATCCCCGGACCGTGCTGGTCCTCGACGAGGCCGCCGCGAGCGGGCTGACGTCCGGGACCTGGCTCCGCCCTGTCCCGGGCCGGGGGGATGGTGGGGGACCGAGAGGCTCCGCGCCCGCGTCATGAATCGCGCACGATGCGTCTCGATGCACCCGGTCAGAGTGCGAATGCCCCGTTTCCGGCGGAGATCGGACGGATCTCGCCACGCCCGGGACGACATCACGATTTGACACGTGACGTTGCAGTCGGGAACTGCTTACGATGCGGATGCAAACCAGCACTCCCAGAATCGAGGGACACCATGAAGAACAGTGCAGCGGGCGTGGCAGTGGCGGCGGCGATCGGGCTCACGGCCCTGGCTGCGGCACCCGCGACGGCCGCACCGGGCGATCCGATGGTCTTCACCGACTGCACCACGGCCAACCAGTACGGCGTCTACAACATCCCCGTCGGCTCGGTCAGCTACAGCACGAGCCTCGTCGACGACGACGGGGACGGCATCGTGTGCGAGAGCACCGAGTGGACCTACGATCCCACCCGCATCCCGGTGGAGAACGAATCGGGTGGGTACACCCACACGATCGTCGACTGGATCCCCGGCGCCGGCCCCGGACCCGACGCCCAGCCCGGCCAGGTGCCCGGCGTCGACCCGTACACCCAGGTGGGCGAGGTGCCGGTGGGCGGTGCCGACACCGGTGCCGTCGTGCCGGAGGACTCCGCGGCGGGCGGCCTCGTCCTCGCCGGCGGCCTGGCCCTGGTCACCGCGGGTGCCGCGGTGACGGTGCGCCGGCGCAGCGCCGGCCGGGCGTAGACCGCACCGACCGGAGGAGCCGATCCCCGTGACGGATCCGACCGCCGACCGCCGCAGGGGCCGTCTGGTCCCTGCGGCGGTCGTCCTCCTGCTGCTCAGCGGCTGCGCGGGGGAGGCCCCCGCGCAGCCAGCGGCCCCGTCGTCGTCGACGGCGTCCGCCCCGACCTCGTCCCCGCCCTCTCCGACGGCGGCTCCCGCGACGACGGCTCCCGAGCCCCCTGTCGCACCGGCGCCGGAGGCCCTGCCGCCGGTGCTGGGGGAGTCCGCGCCCGTGTCCGTGCGCATTCCCGCCGCGGGGTCGTCCTCCGCGCTGCTGCACCTGGGCCTGCGCCCGGACGGGTCCCTCGAGGTGCCGCCGACCCATCCCGGCGCCCCGGCCTCCTGGTACACCGCCTCGCCCACGCCGGGAGAGCGGGGGCCGGCCGTCCTCCTGGGTCACGTCAACGCCACCGACGGCGGGCCCGGCGTCTTCGCGGGGCTGCGCGGCCTCGCTCCCGGCGACACCGTGGAGATCGCGCGGGCGGACGGCAGCACGGCGGTGTTCGTCGTCGACCGCGGGGAGCAGTACGCCAAGAACGCCTTCCCCACAGCGGCCGTCTACGGGGACACCCCGGGGGCGGAGCTGCGCCTGATCACGTGCGACGGCTACGACCCCGCCACCGGACTGTTCGACGACAATTACGTGGTCTACGCGAGGCTCGCGGCCTGACCCCGTTCGTCGACGAGAACACCGGCAACCCGCACGAGCTGATGGTCATCGGCAAGATCCTGATCGGCGCGATCGAGCAGGTCGACGCTCTCGTCATGGTGCTCGGCGCGGCGGTGGTCCTGGTCGACGCGACGACGACCAGGACGCGGCCCGCCGATACTGCAACCGGACCCGGATGGGCGACGCCGTGGTCTCCGGGGCGCCCAGCCGCTCGGAGCCGCCGGCGGAGCTGACCTGGGCGCTCATCCTGGGACTGTCCCGCCACCTGGTCCCCGAGCCGGACGCGATGCGCGCCGGGACCTGTGGCAGGAGACAGCGGGCACCGACCTGCACGGGGCCTCGCCGAGCGTGCCGAGGACGAGAGGGAGCGGGGACACGCCTCGGTCTCCAGACGGAGGTGCATTCGCACACCGCGGGGGAGGATGAGAGGGCGATTCCCGTTCCGTTCCCGTCCTTCCGGAGGAGATTCCCATGAGTGACCCGTATTCCGCGCACCCCGACGACGCCCGCGGCGGCCCGCCCCAGTACCAGGCCACGGGCGACCAGTACGGGGCCGGCCGGCCCGGTGCCGCCCCGCCGGAGGTCAAGCGGCTCCTGACCCTGACCCTCGTCTCGGCGGGGCTCTACCTCCTCAACGAGATCGTGGGGCTGGTCGTCACGAGCAGCGTGGACCTGACCGAGCGGTACCGGGAGATGGGGCTCTCCGCCGAGGAGATCGCGGTGGCCGAGCAGACCGGGGGCGTTGCGCTGATCTCCGGCATCGTGACGCTGGTCATCGCGCTGGGTCTCTACGCCCTGGTCTACGTGTTCCTCAAGAAGGGCAAGAACTGGGCCCGGGTGCTGGGCATCGTGCTGTCCATCCTCAGCGTGATCGGGACGCTGATCGGCGTCCTCGGCGCCCTGGCCTACGGCGGATCCGGCATCGTCCTGCTGGTCCTCGGGCTGCTGCTGGTCGTGGTCAACGTCCTGTGGCTCGTGACCGCGTTCAAGGCCCCGGTCAAGCACTGGTTCGCCTCGCACCGCACGGCCTGATCCGTCTCGGGGCCGTCCGGGGCCCGGCTGCTCCCACCGGTGCGCCGCCCGGCTCCCGGGGCCGGGCGGCGCAGCACCGCACCTGCAGGTGCCGCCGCGCGGACCCCGGGCTGCGGCGGCGGCACCCGCAGGGACGTCAGAGCATCTCGGTGATGGTGTTGGAGTAGCCGAAGCCGACGACCTCGGCGCGGCCGTCCCCGTTCACGTCGGCCAGCTCCCGCGGGTAGTACTCGACCCGCCAGCCCTGGTCCCAGCCGAACTCGCGCAGCCGGAGCGCCCCGTCGGTGAAACCGCCACCGGCCCGGCCGTAGGCCACGTAGGTGCCGGCGTTGCCGAAGCCGACGATGTCGGCGCGGCCGTCGCCGTTGGCGTCGGTCAGTCCCCGCGGGTGCATCCCGACCCGCCAGCCCTGGTCCCGGCCGAAGTTGCGCACGTCCAGGCTCGCGTCCGTGACGCTGTCGTCGGCCCGGCCGTAGGCCACGTAGGTGCCGGCGTTGCCGAAGCCGACGACGTCCTCGATCCCGTCGCCGTCGACGTCACCGAGCGCCCGCGGGTGCTGCTCGACCCGCCAGCCCTGCTGGTACCCGAAGTTCTCCACCTTCAGCTCGGCCGCGGACAGCGTGTTGTCGGCCCGGCCGTAGGCCACGTAGGTGCCGGCGCCGCCGAAGCCGACGACGTCCTCGATCCCGTCGCCGTCGACGTCACCGAGCACCCGCGGGTACTGGTCCTCGTTCCATCCCTGGTCGGTGCCGAAGGAGCTCAGCTCCAGCTGCGGCGCGGTGAAGCCGCCTCCGTCCTGGCCGTAGGAGACGTACGTGCCGGCGTTGCCGAAGCCCACGATGTCGGCTCTGCCGTCGCCGTTGAGGTCCCCGAGCGCCCGCAGGTGCTGGTCCTCGTCCCACCCCTGGTCGGTGCCGAAGGAGCTCAGCTCCAGCTCCGGCTGGGTGAAGCCGCCGTCGGCCCGGCCGTAGGAGACGTACGTTCCGGCGTTGCCGAAGCCGACGACGTCGGCTCTGCCGTCGCCGTTGACGTCGGCCAGCTCCCGCGGGTGCTCGCCCACCTGCCAGCCCTGCTGGACGCCGAAGCTGGTGAGCTCCCGTTCGGGTGCGCCGAACGTCCGGTCGTCCCGGCCCAGGGCCACGTAGGTGCCCTGGTTGCCGAAGCCGACGATGTCGTCGTTGCCGTCGCCGTCGACGTCGGCCAGTGCCCGCTCGTGCAGGTCGACCCGCCAGCCGTTGGTGTAGGTGAAATAGGGCTGGGCCGCGGCATGGGCGGCGGTGCCCGTGGCGGCGACGGTCCCGGTGGCGAGCGCCACCGCGGCGGCGCCGCCGACCAGTCGTGATGTCGTTGCGTGCTTCATCTCGGATTCCCCCATTGATGGATCGTCAATCGTGGAACGTCTCGGTCGGCACAGGTGGACGGTCGTCCGCGATATCACCCTTCTCGGTCGCTCTGGGTCGCTCTCGGTTTCTCTCGGTGGCGTCGGGGCCTCTCCCCGTCGCTCCCAGGTCCCGCCGGGTCGTCCGCGCAGCGTCCCCCAGTGTGCTGCAGGTCACGGTCGCACCGGTCCGTCCAGGCTAGGGGGACCGGTCGCCGGGCCGCCAGGGGATCCCGCTGGATTGCGTCGGGCGGCCCGGCCGTGCTCGGCGTCGGTGGTCGGTCCGGCCGTGCTCAGCCGCTCTGCCCGATGACGCGGTCGCGACCGGCGAAGAGGGCGACGACGCACAGCGCGACCATCAGCCCCGCCATGAGGAGCAGCGGCGGTTCCCACCGCCCTCCGGCGTCGTAGAGGGCACCGAAGACGGCCGGGGCGATCGCGGCCATGGCGTAGCCCACGGACTGGGCCATCCCGGACAGGGCCGCCGCCTGCCGGTGGTCTCCGGCGCGAAGGCTGAACAGGGACAGCGCGACGACGATGAGGCTGCCGCAGCCGATCGACCCGAGCACGATCCACAGCAGCGTCAGCTCCGGTGCGGCGGCCAGTCCCGCGAAGGTGACCAGCGCCAGTGCGCCGCCGGTGAAGGCCACGGGCCGTTGGTCGCCCACCCGGTGCATCAGCGCACCGGTGCCCAGGCTGGACCCCATCCCGATCAGCAGGAACAGGGCCATGTGGGTCCCGGCGGCGGTCGCCGAGACGCCGTGGCTGCGCTCGATGCTGGGCAGCCAGGCCATGAGCACGTAGAACGCCACCGACTGCAGGCCCATGAACAGGGTGACCTGCCACCCCAGGGCGGACCGCCACGGGGACCGGTAGGGACCCGGCGCCGGCACGGGGACGCCGGAGCCGGACGGCCCGCCCCGCAGCCCGGGGGCGAGCACCACCAGCGCCACGACGGCGAGCACCGCCCACACCCCCAGGGCGAGACGCCACCCGGCCGGACCGGCGTGGGCGATCGGGACCACGAGCGCCGATCCGGCCGCGGCCACCGCACCCTGGATCGACGTGTACACCCCCGTCACCTGGCTCACGCGCGCCGGGAACTCCCGCTTCACGAGCGAGGGCAGCAGCACGTTGAGGAACGCGATGCCGATGCCGACCACCGCGGTGCCCACCCACACGGCTCCCTCGATCGGTGCGGAGCGCCCCCCGATCCCGGCCGCGAGCAGCAGCAGCGACAGCCACAGGGCACGGTCCAGGCCCGTCCGGGCGGCCAGCGCGGGGGCCACGGGGGAGAACAGGGCGAACATGGCCAGCGGCAGTCCGGTCAGCAGCCCGGCCTGCCCCGCCGAGATGCCCAGGTCGCGGCTGATCTCCTCGAGCAGCGGGCCCACGGTCACGAAGCCCACCCGCAGGTTCACGGCGATCAGCACCACGCCGAGGAAGCCGAACCCGAGACGGGCGCGCCGGCCGGTGGCGGATGACGCGTTGGTGAGCACTGTGCAACCTCTCGGGACGCGGACGGAGGACCTCACGGGATCGCGCCCCGGGGTGGTCGCAGCGCTGCCCACCGCCCAGTGTGCCACCGGGGACCCGCTGCGCAACGGGGACGGTCGTGCTCCGGGCACGGGCACGGGCGGGGGCGGCGCACCGGGAGTGCGCCGCCCCCGCCCGTGCGGGAGCTCCGGGCCGGCCGCGGGATCAGCCGAGGATGAGGTTCAGGACGAACAGCAGCGGGATGGACCCCGCCCAGACCGCAGTGGTGATGCCGGACCAGCCGCGCAGCGCGTCCAGTCCCTGCAGGCCCGTGAAGCGGGTGACCACCCAGAAGTAGGAGTCGTTGAAGTAGCTGAAGCACATCGAGCCGGCGGTGCACGCGAGGACGGCGACCACGGGGTCGATGCCCAGGCTGCCCACGAGCGGGGCGGTCACGGAGGCCGCGGTGATCATCGCGACCGTGCCGGAGCCCTGGGCGATGCGCACGAGGGTGGCGATGAGGAACGGGACCAGGAAGGCCGGGAGCGGCGTCGCGGCCACGGCCTCGGCGAGGGCGTCGCCCACGCCGGAGCTGCGCAGCACCTGGCCGAACGCGCCGCCGGCGCCGGTGATCAGCAGGATCAGGCCGGCCGAGGCCGCGGCCTCGGCGAACCAGCCGTGCGCCTTGGTCCGCGGGCTCCACCGGGGCAGGAGCACGTAGAGGGCCAGGATCATCCCGATGACCAGGGCGACCACGGGGTTGCCGACGAAGGCGAAGGGCACCGCCCAGGCGGAGGGCTCGTACTCGTCCCCGCCGATCACGCCCTGGGTGTTCTGGTCGATCGCGCCGGTGACCGTGTTGGCGATGATCAGCACCAGGGGCACGAGCAGCGGCAGGGACGCGACGAACGCGCCGACCCGGTGGGGCTCGGCGCCCTCCGGCGGCCGGCCGAGATCCGCCGACGGGTCGGCGGCGGGGGGCTGCGCCGCCTCGGCGTCGAGGTCGTCCCGGGGGCCGTCGTCGAGGGCCGTGCCCGTGGCGTGGGCACCGCCGCCGCCGCCGCTGCCGCCGCTGCTGCCGACACTGCCGCCGACGCCGGCGGTCGCGACGGTGCCGTAGACGGCCTCGCGCACGTGCTCCTCCACCTTGGGCTCGAGGGTGGGGCCGATCCACCGGGCGTAGAAGACCACGATCGGCAGCAGGAGCACGGTGAACACCAGACCGGCGAGGATGACCGCGCCGAGGTCCGCGCCGAGGATGCCGGTCACGGCCAGCGGGCCGGGGGTGGGCGGGACGAGGTGGTGGGTGAGCGTCATTCCGCAGCCCAGCGCGAGGGCGAGCGTCACGTAGCCGGCCCGTTCGACGCGGGCGATCGAGCGGGCGAGCGGGTTCATGATCACGTAGCCGGAGTCGCAGAACACCGGGATGGACACCAGGGCGCCGACGCTGCCCAGGGCCCAGGGTTCCCGGCCCTTGCCGAAGGCGCGCAGGAAGGCGTGCGCCAGGGAGTTGGCGGCGCCGGAGACCTCGAGGATCTTCCCGATCCCGACGCCGAGGCCGATGACGATGCCGATCGAGGCGAGGGTGTTGCCGAAGCCGGTGGTGATGGCGTCGACGATCTCGAGCGGTGCCTGGCCGGCGACGGCGCCGGTCAGCAGGGCCGCGATGAGCAGCGCCACGAACGCGTCGAGCCGCGTGCGGAGCACCAGGACGATGATGGTGGCGATGCCCAGCACGAGGGCCAGGAGTAGTTGCAGATCCACGGTGATCGGCTCCTCGGTGAGGTGGGTCGGCCGGGCGGGGACGCCCGGCCGCGGCAATTGACGAGACCGGCGCTTCATGTGAGGCTAATCACACATATGACATCTGACAAGAGGTGGTGCGCGTCGTGACCACAGCAGTCGGAGGGCTCCCCGATCCCCCCGTGTGGGCCGTCCCGGAGGAGCGTGCCGATGGCTAGGAAGTCGCTGGTCGAGTCGGTCGCCGAGGAGCTGCTCGAGCGCATTCTCGAGGGCGAGGTGGGTCCGCACGAGGGGCTGCCCCCCGAGGCCGAGATCGCCCGGGTCTCCGGCGTCAGCCGGCTCACCGTCCGCGAGGCCCTCAAGGCGCTCCAGGCCCAGAACATCGTCTACGTGCGACGCGGGCTGGGGAGCTACGTGAACCCGCCCGACGCGTGGACGGGACTCGAGGCGATCCTGAAGGCGGCCTCCCGGGGCGCGACCTCCCACCAGGTGGCGCTGCGGCTGCTGGAGGTGCGGCGCATGGTCGAGACCGGCTCCGCGGAGCTGGCGGCCGTGCACGTCACCCCGGAGCACCTCGCCGCGATGGAGACCGCGGTGCGGGACCTCGAGGACGCGCACGATACGCAGGACCTGGACGGGGTGACCCGCGCCGACATGGCCTTCCACGACGCCGTCCTCCGGGGCTCGGGCAACCCGTTCGTCCCCGTCCTGCTGGCCCAGCTCTCCCAGCTGCTCTACGCCGAGCGCCGGGCGACCTCGGCGTTCCCCGAGGTCCAGCGGCACGCCCTCGAGCACCACCGGCTGGTCCTGGCGGCCATCCGCACCGGCGACCCCGAGGCGGCGCGCAAGGCCATGGAGGCCCACATCGACCAGACCTACGCCGACTACGCGCACTACATCGGCGGCGGGGCCGACCCCGGTCCCGGCGCCGGCCCGCTCCCCGGCCGAGCACCCGAGCCCGCACCCGAACTCCCACCCGAACCTGCACCCGACAGCACAGGAGATGACTGACATGACCGAGACCACCGTTTTCCCCGCCGAGCGGACCGCCGTGCTCACCGGCGCCGCCTCCGAGCGCGGCATCGGCCGCGCCACCGCCGACCTGCTCGCGAGCCAGGGCTGGCACGTCGCCATCCTCGACGTCGACGGTGACGCCGCCGCCGGGGCCGCGCAGGACATCGCGGGCCGGCACGGCGTGCAGGCCCTCGGGCTGCGCACGGACGTGTCCGACCAGGACTCCGTGAACGAGTCCGTGGCGCGGGTCGAGGCGGAGCTCCCGCCGATCGTGGCCCTCGTCAACCTCGCGGGCATCAGCTCGCCCACGGAGTTCATGCAGGAGACCCGGGAGGCGTGGGACCGGGTCTTCGCCATCAACATGACGGGCACGTTCATGGTCACCCAGCGCGTGCTGGCGGGCATGATCGAGCGCAAGGTCGGCCGAGTGGTCAGCGTCTCCTCGATCTCGGCCCAGCGCGGCGGCGGGACCTACTCCAAGGTGGCCTACAGCGCGTCCAAGGCCGCGATCATCGGCTTCACCCGGGCGGTGGCGCGCGAGATGGGCCAGCACGGGATCACCGTGAACTGCATCGCCCCCGGTCCCGTGGACACCGACATCATGGGCGGCACGCTGAGCGACGAGCGCAAGGCGGGCATGTCCGAGGACATCCTCGTCGGCCGGGTGGGCACCGTGCGGGACATGGCCGCGCTCCTCGCGTTCCTCGTCGGCCAGGACGCCGGATTCATCACCGCGGCGACGTACGACATCAACGGCGGACTGCAGATCTCCTAGGCGCCGGACGTCTTCCGGCCACACCGCGCTCCCTGGGTGCAGCAGCTGTCCCGGCCGCAGTGCTCCCCCGGCTGCAGTGCTCGCTCGGGGGTGGCGCGGAGGAAGCGCCGTGGCGG
>NZ_JBISWJ010000080.1:0-11320 GCF_044462225.1 Kocuria kalidii
GCCCCGTCGGCACCGCCACGGGCGTCGTCCCGAGCCTCCCGAGACGCGTCCCGAGAAGCTCGGGTGGCGGTCACCAGCGGGGGTGGACGCTCTCCCGGAAGTAGGCGTCGTAGATCCTGCGGACGCCGGCGTCGATCTCGCGGCCGAGGTCCCCGGTGTCCGCCGCGGAGGCGTTGCCGCGGACCTGCTCCACGCTGCGCGCCCCGGGGATCACGGTGCTGACACCCTCCTGGGCGATGATCCACGCGATCGCGGCCTGCGCGGTGGTCACACCCTCCGGGAGCAGTCCGGCGAACTCGCGCACGGCCTCGAGGCCGCGCTCGAAGTCCACCCCGGAGAACGTCTCCCCGACGTCGAAGGCGTCGCCGCCGCGGTTGAAGCTGCGGTGGTCGTCCGCCGCGAAGCGGGTGTCCTTCGTGTACTTCCCGGACAGCAGTCCGGAGGCCAGCGGCACCCGGGCGATGATCCCCACCCCGGCCTCCTTCGCGGCCGGCAGGACGGCGTCCAGCGGCTTGAGCCGGAAGGCGTTGAGGATGATCTGGACGGTCGCGGTGCTGCCGCGGGCGATGGCCGCGAGCGCCTCGTCGGTGCGCTCCACGCTGACGCCGTAGTGGCGCACGGCGCCCTCCTCGACCAGGGTGTCCAGCGCGTCGTAGACCTCCTGGTCGCTGTAGACCGGCGTGGGCGGGCAGTGCAGCTGGACCAGGTCCAGGGTGTCGGTGCCCAGGTTGCGCCGTGAGCGGTCCACCCACTGCCGGAAGTTCGCAAGGGTGTAGTTCTCCGGGACCTGGTCCGCGCGGCGGCCCATCTTCGTGGCCACGGTGACGTCCAGACCGGGGTGCTCGCGCAGGAACGCGCCGATGGTCTGCTCGCTGCGGCCGTCGCCGTAGACGTCGGCGGTGTCGAAGAACGTCACCCCGGACTCCACGGCCGCCTCCAGCACGGCGGTGGCCTCGGCCGGGTCGACGTTCCCCCAGTCCGCGCCCAGCTGCCACGTGCCCAGGCCCACGGTGGAGACCTTCCGTCCGGTCCTGCCGAGTGTGCGTTGTTCCATGCGTCGTATCTCGTTCCGCGATCGGTGGCTGGTCGCCCGGGGGTCCCGGGGGACGGCGTCCCGTGGATCCCGGGGCACCGGGGACCACCATGCGGGGTGACGTGTCCACCGCGCAAGCGTCCGGGCCGGAGCCGGACCTGCCCGGCGGCCGCCGCGGTGGGTGCGGCCGTCGCCGTGCAGTACCGTTCTGGCCATGACCGTCGAGGATGGTGCGCGCTCCGCACGGCCTCCGCGCGCCCCCAACATCCGGGACGTGGCCCGCGCCGCCGGGGTCTCCCACCAGACGGTCTCCCGGGTGATCAACGGGCACCCGGCGCTGCGGGACTCGACCCGCCAGCGGGTGCTGCAGGCCATGGAGGAGCTGCGCTTCCGGCCGAACCGGGCGGCCCGCGCCCTGGTCACGAGCGAGTCCCGGACCATCGGCGCCCTGGTCTCCTCGGGCGCGGAGTACGGCCCGTCGGCCAGCCTCCGGGCGGTCGAGACGGCGGCCGACGAGGCGGGCTACGTCGTGGACACCGTCCACGTCGACCACGCGGACCGTGCCTCCATCGAGGCCGCGCTGGACCGGTTGGTCGGCCACGCGGTGGAGGGGCTGGTGATCCTCGCGCCGCAGTCGCGCACGCTCGAGGTGATCGAGCAGCTGTCCATCCGGATCCCCTTCGTCACGGTGCACTCCCTGCACAGCGAGGACCACCGGATGTCGGTCGACCAGATGGCCGGCGCCCGGCTGGCCACCCGCCACCTCCTGGAGCGGGGGCACCGGCGCGTGCTCCACGTCCCCGGCCCCGAGGGCTGGGTCGAGACGGACGCCCGCCGCCAGGGCTACCGCGAGGAGATGGCCGCCTGGGGCCTCGAGCCCGGCGTGGTGCCCGCGGGGGAGTGGACGGCGGACTCCGGCTACCGCGCGGGGCTCGAGCTGCGCGGCAGCCGGGGGTTCACCGCGGTCGTCTGCGGCAACGACCACATCGCGCTCGGCCTCGTCCACGCCTTCGCCGAGGCCGGGCTGGACGTGCCGGGCGACGTCAGCGTGGTGGGCTTCGACGACGTCCCCGAGGCCGCCCACTTCCTGCCGCCGCTGACCACGGTGCGCCAGGACTTCCCCGAGCTGGGCCGGCGGTGCATGGCCCTCCTGCTCGCGGAGCTCCGAGGGGAGGCGGCGGCCCGTCCGGGGGACGTGGAGCCGGTCCTGGTGGTGCGCGGCTCCACCGCGCCACCCCTGCGGCGCGTCGACCGGGACTGACAGGCCGCATCGGCTAACGTTACCGAAATGTTACCCAGTGATGTGGGCCACACGTGGCCCCACTGGGATACGTTGGCCCGAACATCCAGATGTGACCGTTCACATTCCGGTGCGGGAAGCCAGAGCCTCCCCCCGGAAGCGTGCGGCTCGAACGACAACGAGGTCCTCCGTGAGCCAGAGCAGCCCAGATCCCACGTACGTCATCGGCGTCGACTACGGCACCCTCTCGGGGCGCGCCGTGGTCGTGCGGGTGCACGACGGCGCCGAGCTGGGCTCGGCGGTGCACGAGTACCGGCACGGCGTGATGGACACCGTGCTCGCCGCCACGGGAGAGCCGCTGCCGCCCGAGTGGGCGCTCCAGGTGCCCGCCGACTACGTCGAGGTGCTCCGGCAGGCCGTGCCCGCCGCGGTCCGCGCCGCCGGGATCGACCCGCGCTCCGTGGTGGGGGTGGGCACCGACTTCACCGCGTGCACCATGGTCCCCGTCCGGGCCGACGGCACGCCCCTCAACGAGCTCCCCGGCCTGGCGGGCCGCCCGCACGCCTACGTGAAGCTGTGGCGCCACCACGCCGCGCAGGGCCAGGCCGACCGCATCAACGAGCTCGCGGCCCGCCGCGGGGAGCGCTGGCTGGCCCGCTACGGCGGTCTCATCTCGAGCGAGTGGGAGTTCGCCAAGGGGCTGCAGCTGCTCGAGGAGGACCCCGAGCTGTACCACCTGATGGACCACTGGGTGGAGGCCGCCGACTGGATCGTGTGGCAGCTGACGGGAACCTACGTGCGCAACGCCTGCTCCGCCGGGTACAAGGGCATCCTGCAGGACGGCGCGTACCCCGACCGCGGGTTCCTGGGCTCCCTCAACCCCGAGTTCGCCGGCTTCGCGGAGGAGAAGGTCGACCACCCGATCGGAACCCTCGGCGCCGCGGCGGGCACGCTCAGCGCGCAGGCCGCGGAGTGGACGGGCCTGCCCGCCGGGATCGCCGTGGCGGTGGGCAACGTCGACGCGCACGTGAGCGCTCCCGCCGCCCGGGCCACCGAGCCGGGCCAGATGGTGGCGATCATGGGCACCTCCACCTGCCACGTCATGAGCTCCGACACCCTGCGCGAGGTCCCGGGGATGTGCGGCGTGGTGGACGGCGGGGTCATCGACGGCCTCTACGGCTACGAGGCCGGTCAGTCCGGGGTGGGCGACATCTTCGGCTGGTTCACGGCCCACTTCGTGCCGGGGCAGCTCCAGGAGGAGGCCGACCGGCGCGGGCTCAGCGTGCACGAGCTGCTGACCGAGCAGGCGAGCCGGGAACCGGTGGGCGCCCACGGGCTGCTGGCCCTGGACTGGCAGTCCGGCAACCGGTCCGTGCTCGTGGACCACGAGCTCTCCGGACTGCTCGTGGGACTCACCCTCGCCACCCGCCCCCACGAGGTGTACCGCGCGCTGCTGGAGGCCACCGCGTTCGGGACCCGCACGATCGTCGAGGCCTTCGCCGCGTCCGGGATCCCCGTCACCGAGTTCGTCGCGGCCGGCGGGCTGATCAAGAACTCGTTCCTCATGCAGATCTATTCGGACGTGCTCGGCATGCCGATCTCCGTGATCGGCAGCGACCAGGGACCGGCCCTGGGCTCCGCGATCCACGCGGCCGTGGCCGCCGGCGCCTACCCGGACGTCCGGGCGGCGGCGGAGGCGATGGGCCGGCTCGAGCGCGCCGCCTACACCCCGGACCCCGCGCGCACCGAGGCCTACTCCGTCCTCTTCGAGGAGTACACCGCCCTGCACGACCACTTCGGCCGCGGCGGCAGCGACGTCATGCGCCGGCTCAAGGCGCTGCGGCGCACCGCCCGCTCCACCCAGGAGGTCCCCGCATGAGCACCCTGACACCCGAGATCGAGGAGCGCGTCGCCCGCGTCCGCCGCGAGGTCGCGGACCTGCACGCCGAGCTGGTGCGCTACGGGCTCGTGGTCTGGACGGCCGGCAACGTGTCCGGGCGGGTGCCGGGCACCGACCTGTTCGTGATCAAGCCCAGCGGCGTGAGCTACGACGAGCTCGGCCCGGACAACCAGATCCTGTGCGACCTGGACGGCCGGCCGGTCCCCGGCACCCCCGGTGCGGAGCGCTCGCCCTCCAGCGACACCGCCGCCCACGCCTACGTCTACCGGCACATGCCGGAGGTCGGGGGAGTGGTGCACACCCACTCGCCCTACGCCACCGCCTGGGCGGCCCGCGGCGAGGCGATCCCCTGCGTCCTGACCGCCATGGCGGACGAGTTCGGCGGGGAGATCCCCGTGGGGCCCTTCGCGATCATCGGCGACGACTCGATCGGGCGCGGCATCGTGGAGACCCTCGCCGGCCACCGCTCCCGCGCGGTCCTCATGCTCAACCACGGTCCCTTCACCGTCGGCAAGGACGCCCGGGACGCCGTCAAGGCCGCTGCCATGCTCGAGGACGTCGCCCGCACCGTGCACCTCTCCCGTCAGCTGGGCGAGCCGCTGCCCATCGAGTCCGTGCACGTCGACTCCCTGTTCGACCGCTACCAGAACGTCTACGGCCAGCAGCCCGCCGCCGTCCCCACGACCCCAGGAGCAGACTCCCGTGAGCCCTCTACCCACCGCGCTTGACCACTACGAGGTCTGGTTCCTCACCGGCAGCCAGGACCTCTACGGCGAGGACACGCTGCGCCAGGTGGCCGAGCAGTCCCGTGAGATCGTCCGGATGCTCGAGGCGGCCGGTCTGCCCGTCCGGGTGGTCTGGAAGCCCACGCTGAAGGACGCGGGCGCGATCCGCCGCACGGCCCTCGAGCTCAACGCCGCGGACGGCGTGATCGGCGCGATCGCCTGGATGCACACCTTCAGCCCGGCCAAGATGTGGATCACCGGCCTCGACGCGCTGCGCAAGCCGCTGCTCCACCTGCACACCCAGATCAACGTCGAGCTGCCGTGGGGCGAGATCGACTTCGACTTCATGAACCTCAACCAGGCCGCGCACGGCGACCGGGAGTTCGGCTACATCCAGACCCGGCTCGACGTCCCGCGCAAGACCGTGGTGGGCCACGTCTCCTCCCCCGACGTCACCGCGCAGGTGGCCTCCTGGCAGCGGGCGTGCGCCGGCCGCGCGGCCGTCCAGGGGCTCAGGGTGGCCCGGTTCGGCGACAACATGCGCAACGTCGCCGTGACCGAGGGGGACAAGACGGAGGCCGAGCTGCAGTTCGGGGTCTCCGTCAACACCTGGGGCGTCAACGACCTCGTGGCCGTGGTGGACGCCCAGTCCGAGGAGCGCGTGGACGAGCTCGTCGCCGAGTACGAGGAGGTCTACGACGTGGCCCCCGAGCTCCGGCGCGGCGGTGCCCGGCACGAGTCCCTGCGCTGCGGCGCGCGCCAGGAGCTCGGGCTGCTCGAGTTCCTGGAGGAGGGCGGCTTCGGCGCGTTCACCACGAACTTCGAGGACCTCGGCGGGCTGCGTCAGCTCCCGGGCCTCGCCGTGCAGCGGCTCATGGCCCGCGGCTACGGGTTCGGCGCGGAGGGCGACTGGAAGACGGCGCTGCTCGTGCGGGCCGCCAAGGTGATGGGCGCCGGGCTGCCCGGCGGCGCGTCCCTGATGGAGGACTACACCTACCACCTGGTCCCGGGCGAGGAGAAGATCCTCGGCGCCCACATGCTCGAGATCTGCCCGACCCTCACCACGGCGCGGCCGTCCCTCGAGGTGCACCCCCTGGGCATCGGCGGGCGGGAGGACCCCGTGCGCCTCGTCTTCGACACCGACACCGGACCCGGCGTGGTGGTGGCGATGTCCGACATGCGGGACCGCTTCCGGCTGACCGCCAACACCGTGGACGTCGTGCCCCCGGACGCCCCGCTCCCGAACCTGCCGGTGGCCCGGGCCGTCTGGCGGCCGCACCCCGATCTCGCGACCTCCGCGGCGGCCTGGCTCACCGCCGGAGCCGCGCACCACACGGTGCTCACCACCGCGGTGGGCGCCGACGTGATCCGCGACTTCGCCGACATGACCCGCACCGAGCTGCTCGTCATCGACGGGTCCACCACCCTGCGGGAGTTCCAGCGCGAGGTGCGGTGGAACGCGGCGTACTACCGGCTGGCCCAGAAGCTCTGACCCTGCACACCACGAACACCACGAACACTACGAGCACCCGGGCAGAGCCGCCCGGCCCGACGAAAGGCACGACCATGACGCTGAAGAAGACCCTCACCGGCGCGACCGCCCTGACCCTCGCCCTCGGCCTCAGCGCCTGCGGCGGCAGCCGCGGCGCCGGCGCGGACGAGGGCTCCAACGAGGGCGCCCGGATCGGGGTGGCGATGCCCACCCAGCAGTCCGAGCGCTGGATCGCGGACGGCGAGAACGTCAAGGCGGAGCTCGAGGAGCTCGGCTACGAGGTGGACCTCCAGTACGCCAACGACGACATCCCCACCCAGATCTCCCAGATCGAGAACATGATCAACGGCGGGGCGGAGGCTCTCGTGATCGCCTCGATCGACGGCACCACGCTGACCAGCGTGCTGGAGACCGCGGAGACCCAGGACATCCCCGTGATCGCCTACGACCGCCTGATCAACGAGTCCGACACCGTGGACTACTACACGACCTTCGACAACTACGAGGTGGGCGTGCAGCAGGGCACGTCGCTGCTCACCGGGCTCGGGGTGCTCGACGAGAACGGCGAGCCCACCGGTGCGGAGGGGCCGTTCAACGTGGAGCTCTTCGCCGGCAGCCCCGACGACAACAACGCCACCTTCTTCTGGAACGGCGCGATGGACACGCTCCAGCCCTACCTGGACGACGGCACGCTCAACGTCCCCAGCGGCCAGACGGAGTTCGAGCAGGCCGCGATCCTGCGCTGGCTGCCGGACACCGCCCAGGACCGGATGGAGGACCTCATCACGGTGGGCGGCGGCGACCAGCTCGACGGCGTGCTCTCCCCCTACGACGGCCTCTCGATCGGCATCATCTCCGCGCTGCGCTCCGGCGGCTACTCCAAGGACGAGCTGCCCGTCGTGACCGGGCAGGACGCCGAGGTCGGCTCGGTCAAGTCCATCATCAACGACGAGCAGTACTCCACGATCTTCAAGGACGTGCGGGACCTCGGTGAGCGCGCCGTGATCATGGTCGACTCCCTGATGCAGGGCGAGGAGCCCGAGGTCAACGACACGGAGACCTACGACAACGGCGCGAAGGTCGTGCCCGCCTACCTGCTCGAGTCGCAGATCGTCACCAAGGACAACTACGAGGAGGTCCTCGTGGACAGCGGCTACTACGAGGCGTCCGAGCTCGAGTGAGCGCGACCGGCCGGGCGGCCCGACGCCGTCCGGCCGGTCCCGTTCCACCACCCACCACCCAGCCCGAGACGAGGAGGCCCGCATGAGCGAGCACGTTCTGGAGATGCGCCGGATCAGCAAGTCCTTTCCCGGCGTGAAGGCGCTGCAGGACGTCAACCTGGCCGTCGCCCGCGGCGAGGTCCACGCGATCTGCGGGGAGAACGGCGCCGGCAAGTCCACCCTCATGAAGGTGCTGTCGGGCGTGTACCCGCACGGCACCTACGAGGGCGACATCGTCCTGGAGGGCGGAACGGTCTCCTTCCGGGACATCAAGGACAGCGAGCGCAGCGGCGTCGTGATCATCCACCAGGAGCTGGCGCTGTCCCCCTTCCTGTCCGTGGCCGAGAACATCTTCCTCGGCAACGAACGCGCCACCGGCGGGTTCATCGACTGGAACGAGACCAACGCCAGGGCGGTCGAGCTGCTCCGGCGCGTGGGCCTCGACGTGAATCCCGAGGTCCGCGCCATGGACATCGGCGTGGGCAAGCAGCAGCTGGTCGAGATCGCGAAGGCGCTCTCCAAGGACGTGAAGCTGCTGATCCTCGACGAGCCCACCGCGGCGCTCAACGACGAGGACTCCGCGCACCTGCTGGGCCTCGTCCGCGGACTGCGCCAGGACGGGATCACCTGCATCATCATCAGCCACAAGCTCAACGAGATCCGGGCGATCGCCGACTCCGTGACCATCCTGCGCGACGGCCAGACCATCGAGACCCTCAGCCTGCACGACGGGTCGGTCACCGAGGACCGGATCATCAAGGGCATGGTGGGCCGCGAGCTCAAGAGCCGGTACCCGGAGCGGGTGCCCGAGATCGGCGCGGAGGTGCTCCGCGTGGAGGACTGGACCGTGCACCACCCGCAGGAGCACGCGCGGGTGGTCGTGGACAACGCGCACCTGAACGTGCGTGCGGGCGAGATCGTCGGGATCGCCGGGCTGATGGGCGCCGGCCGGACCGAGCTGGCCATGAGCATCTTCGGGCGCAGCTACGGGGCCAACATCACCGGCCGGATGTACAAGAACGGCGAGGAGATCACGGCGCGGACCGTCAGCGAGGCGATCCGGCACGGCATCGCCTACGCCACCGAGGACCGCAAGCGCTACGGGCTCAACCTGATCGACGACATCAAGCGGAACATCTCCTCGGCGGCCCTGGGCAAGCTCACGTCCGCGGGCTGGGTGAACGGCGGGCGCGAGACGCTGGTGGCGCAGGAGTACCGCCGCAGCATGAACATCAAGGCGCCCTCGGTGGCGTCGATCACCGGGAAGCTCTCCGGCGGCAACCAGCAGAAGGTCGTCCTGTCCAAGTGGATGTTCGCCGATCCCGACGTGCTCATCCTCGACGAGCCGACCCGAGGCATCGACGTGGGCGCGAAGTACGAGATCTACACGATCATCAACGAGCTGGCCGCACAGGGGAAGGCGGTGCTGGTCATCTCCTCCGAGCTGCCGGAGCTGCTGGGGATCTGCGACCGGATCTACACGCTCGCCGAGGGCCGGATCACCGCCGAGGTCCCCATCGCCGAGGCCACCCCCGAACGACTCATGCAGCACATGACCAAGGAAAAGGACTGACCCATGGTTTCCACCCTCGTCGACGAGGACCGGGCCCTCGACAGCAGGAGCCCCAAGAAGACCTCCACCGTGTCCGACGCCGGCCGGTTCCTCACGAGCAGGCTCCGCCAGATCGGCATCTTCCTGGCGCTGCTGGTGATCGTGACGCTGTTCCAGGTCCTGACCGGCGGCGCGCTGCTCCAGCCGGACAACGTGTACAACATCATCGTCCAGAACAGCTACATCCTGCTGCTGGCGATCGGCATGGTCATGATCATCGTGGCCGGGCACATCGACCTCTCGGTCGGCTCGGTGGCCGCGTTCGTGGGCGCCATGTCCGGGATCATGATCCGGGACTGGAGCCTGCCGTGGTGGGTGGCCCTCGTGGCCTCCCTCGCGGTCGGCGCGCTCGTGGGGGCCTGGCAGGGCTTCTGGGTGGCCTACATCGGCATCCCCGCGTTCATCGTGACCCTCGCGGGCATGCTCGTCTTCCGCGGTCTGACGCAGATCGTGCTCGAGAACCAGCGGATCACCGGGTTCCCGCCGGAGTACCGCCAGCTCGGCGGCGGCTCCCTGTTCCCGGGGTTGTTCCCGCCCGAGACCAACATCCTGGACTGGACGACCGTGGGCCTCGGTCTGCTCGCCACCGCCCTGTTCGTCGTGAGCCAGCTCCGGGGCCGGGCCAACCGCGCGAAGCTCGACCTCGAGGACGAGCCGCGGGCCTGGTTCCTCACGCGGCTGGCCTTCGGCGTCGTCGTCGTCCTGGGCCTGACCTACGTGCTGGCCAGCTCCCGCGGCGGCACCCCGATCGTGCTGGTCGTGCTCGGCGTGCTCGTGGTCGCCTACAGCGCGGTGATGAACCGGACCGTCTTCGGCCGGCACGTCTACGCCCGCGGCGGCAACCTGCAGGCGGCGCAGCTCTCGGGCGTCAACACCAAGCGGGTGGACTTCCTGCTGTTCGTCAACATG
This sequence comes from Kocuria kalidii, assembly GCF_044462225.1. NCBI lineage: Bacteria > Bacillati > Actinomycetota > Actinomycetes > Micrococcales > Micrococcaceae > Kocuria > Kocuria kalidii. Next base: position 10,132 of record NZ_JBISWJ010000080.1, read on the forward strand.
GGCGTGCTGGCCGCCCTGGCGGGCCTCGTCTTCACCGGCCGCCTGAACTCCGCCGGACCCGGCGCGGGCAACCTGTTCGAGCTGGACGCGATCGCCGCGGCGTTCATCGGCGGCGCCGCCGTGACCGGTGGCGTGGGCACGATCATCGGGGCCATCACGGGCGGTCTGATCATGGGCGTGCTCAACAACGGCATGTCGCTCATGGGCGTGGGGATCGACTTCCAGCAGTTCATCAAGGGTCTCGTGCTGCTGCTGGCGGTCGGGTTCGACGTGTTCAACAAGCGCCGCGCCTCGAACGCCCTGAAATGACGGCGGCCGCGTTCGGGAGGCTGCCCGGGGGTCGGGAGGTCACCGTCCACACCCTCTCGGCCCCGGGCGGGCTGATCCTGCGGGTCCTGGACCTCGGCGCCACCGTCCAGGCCCTGCACGTCCCCAACAGCACCGGGGCCACCACCAACCTCGCCCTGGGCCACCCGGACGCCACCGGCTACACGGCACCCCCGGAAGCCTTCCTGGGCGCGGTCGTGGGCCGCTACGCCAACCGCATCGCCGGGGCCGGCTTCCCCCTCGACGACGTGCTCGTGGAACTGGCCGCCAACGAGGGCGGAAACACCCTGCACGGAGGCCCCGAGGGCTTCCACCGCAGACTCTGGCGGACGGTGGCCGCCGCCCCGGACCGGCTGACCCTGGAGCTGATCAGCCCGCACGGGGACCAGGGCTTCCCCGGAGAGCTCACCGTCACCGCCACCTACCGGGTGCGCGGCCACACCGTGACCCTGGACCTGGACGCCCGCACCGACGCCCCCACCGTGGCCTCACTGGCCAGCCACCTCTACCTCAACCTCGCCGGCGAAGGCGCCGGCACGATCGAGGACCACCGGCTCACCGTCACCGCCGACTCCTACCTCCCGGTGGACGACCACGGGCTCCCCACCGGGGCCCTGACCCCCGTGGCCGGCACCCCGCTGGACCTCACCACCCCGGCCCGCCTCGGGGACCGGATGCGCGCGGAGCACCCGGACATCACCGCGGTGGGCGGCATCGACCACTCCTTCCACCTGCGCGGGGCCGGCCTGCGCCGGGCCGCGCGCCTGGAGCACCCGGCGAGCGGGCGGTCCGTGGAGCTGTTCACCGACCAGCCGGCCCTGCAGGTCTACACCGGCAACGCCCTGGACGGCACCATCACCGG
>NZ_JBISWJ010000081.1:0-16318 GCF_044462225.1 Kocuria kalidii
CGCGTCGAGTTCGAGACCCAGGACGGCCCCAAGGGCCCCCAGGCCGCGAACATCACCGTGCTTGCGTGAGAACGCTCTGATCTCCTCGTGAGATCTCCGACGCCGGACCGTACGGCCTGACGTCACCGCAGGAATCGCCATCCGGCTCCGGCCCGGTGGCGATTCCTCGTTCCGGCCCCGGACCTCTGGCGCGTGCCGGTGCGGGTGGTCAACACGTGCACCCTCCCCTGCACCCGGCGCTGACCGGAGCCGAGCAGCGACTGTCCCGACCTGATTCCTGTGCGAGAAGTATGGGCTGCCGCTGCCCGTCGTACTGGCGACCGACCCGGAGGATGATCCTCTGGCCGACGCCATGTACGTGATGGCCGCTGGGTCCACGATGCAGTCTCTGCGGTGCCCTGTTGGCGGGCAAGCGTACCGCGCCTGGTCCGGTCGCGCTTCGCTGTCCTCAACTACATCGTCCGAGCGCTGCTGGAGACCGGCGGATCCAGGCCCCGACTGCACCCTGGATTCTGCAGAGCCGGCAATCCCGAGATCTTCGTCTACGTCACCCAGGTCATCACCGCGCGAGACGACTTCGGAACGGCACTAGAAACTTGGGATGGCGGGTGGTTGTCCCGGTGTCACGCCCGTGCTGTGCGCGATGACCAGGAGCACAACGATGGTCGCGATGAGTGCCACTGAGATCGTCAGCGGAAGCGGCGCAACCTCTCGGTGCAGCACGGCGAGTACGAGGATCCCCATCGCGACGATCATCGCGAAGTTCGTGCCGAGGAGCAGCAATCCCCCCAGTGTCCGGTCCGTGTCGCCCGCGAGGGCGGCGATGCCCGCCGCTGCGCCGGCCGGGACGAGTGCCAAGGCGGCGACGGTCCCGATCAGCGTGTCGGTCTTCTTCTCGGTCAGGGCGACGACTCCGACGACGCCACCGGCCACCGCCGCGGTGAGACTCCACCAGCCGGGGCGCAGGCGCTCCTCGAGCATCGGCTTGCCGAGCAGTTCGGTTCCTGGCTGGATCACACCGGTGACCTGCATGAGCAGGGCGGCCAACACGGCCGCACCGGCGGCGGCCGTGAGCCCGAGGACGGCGATACCCGCCCCCCGCGTGGCCAGAGAGGCTCGTCTGTGAACGACACCGAACGCGACGAGCGCGACGGGCGGCAGTACGGGTGCGATGATCATGGAGCCGACGAGGATGGGCACGGAGTTGGACAGCAAGCCCACCCCCGCCAGTACGCCCGCCAACGTCATGTAGATCAGGTAGCGCGGGGTCAGCTCCGCCTGCTCGACCACATACTCGAGTTCGTCGATGTCGTCGTCGTCGGCCATCTTCCCTCCCTCGTCGGGGCGGGCTCCCTCGCTCGCTTGCCTGCCACGCATTGACCGTTACTGTAACTGCCCCCCTCCGTCTCGAGGGGAGGCAGGCAGCCGCCGGCAGATCTACAACAAGGGACACAGATGGTTGCAGATACCGATACTTGGTAACCAGGCCCGTCGGAACGCAAGAGCCTTGCTCGTCGTCGACGCGCGCCCTGCGTTGTGATGAGCCGTCAAATGGGCTCTCGTGTGAATCTCAGCGACATTCGGCGGTGTTCTGACGGGGCTGAACGGCCGCTTCGGCGCCGTGCGATGAGGTTCGGGGCGGACGAGCCAGCCGAGCAGGGGCGGTCGAGGGTTTGACCGGTCCCGGGTGCTCCTCCCACGTCCTGGTCGTGGGACGAAGGTCCTGATGCCTTGCTCGAGGCTGACAGAGCGCGTGGTCTTGCGGAACCGGTTGACCAGGTCTGGTCTTCCTCGGGCCGGCTCTACGTGCGACCGGTGGGGCTCACCACCGGGGACAGCAGCGGCTGGCCGTCATGGCGGACAGAGGACGGGCCCGGGTGGGCTAGTGGGCGTGCTCCGTGCCGCTGGATCGCACGTTGGTAGCTGCCCACGACGGATTCGGTGGCGGCCCGCCAGCCGAGGCTCTCGGCCTCGACCCGTCCGGCCGCCCCCATGCGCGCACGCAGCACGTCGTTACCCAGCAGCTGCCGCAGGCGGGCGGTGAACCCGTCCGTGTCCCCGGGGACCACGAGGAAGCCGGTGGTCTCGTGGTCAACCGCGAAAGGGATCCCGCCCGCCCGGGCGCCGACCACCGGGACACCGCTGGCCAGCGATTCCAGCGCCACCAGGCCCAGGGTCTCCGTGGTGGACGGAAAGGCGAACACGTCGGCCGAGGCGTACGCCGCGGCGAGCTGCTCCCCGCGCAGGCATCCCGTGAAGACCGTCCCGGTGCCGGCGAAGCGCCGTTCGAGCTCCGCCCGGTGCGGTCCGTCCCCGACCACGGCGAGCCGGGTGCCCGGCAGCCGTCGGATCGGCTCGAGCAGCGCCTCGAGGTTCTTCTCCCGTGACAGCCGCCCCACCGAGAGCACCAGCCGGTCCTCCGGGTGACCGTGCGTGAGCCGGAACCGCATGGCGGGGCAGGCCTTCGCCGGGGAGAACGACCGGGTGTCCACGGCCTTGGGCCACAGCGCCACGTTCCGGATGCCCATTCCGGTGGCCTTCTCGACCATGGGCCCCGAGGTGCGCAGGTTGACCTGGGCCAGGTTGTGCGTCGCCCGGATCCACCGCTGTGCGGCCCCGCGCAACGGGCCGAGCCCGAGGGCGCTCAGGTACTGGGGGATGTCCGTGTGGAAGGACGCGAGCAGCGGCAGGTCCCGCCACCGCGCCGAGAGCGCCCCGTAGGCGGCCAGGCACACGGGGTTCACCGCGTGCACGACATCGGGGCGGAACGCCGTCAGGGCCCGTTCCACCCGCGGGGTCGGCAACCCCGCCCGGATCTCCGGGTACCAGGGCCGGAAGGGGAACGACCCGACACGGGCCACGATGTGGGATCCATACCGGTCCGGGGGCTCACCCGGAGCGAGAACCAGGGCCTCGTGTCCCATCTTCCCCAGTTCCTCCAGGGTGCGCGTGAGCTGGGTGACCACGCCGTCGACGTTGGGCAGGAAGGTTTCCGTGAACACCGCGATCCGCATGCCGGGCTCAGATCCCGGTGGAAGCACGGTTCGGCACCAGCTCGGCGTCGATGGCGCGCCGGGGGAGGTCGTCGACGACGAGCACGTCGTGACCGGCGGCCGACAGGTGCAGGGCTGCGGGCCGGCCGCAGAATCCGTCGCCTCCGAGTATCGCGATGTGCACTGGTGCTCCGTTCCCGGGCCGGACGGTGCCGGGCCCGTGTTGTTTCCTCCCCGGCGTGGAGCACGTTCGCGAAGCGCAGGTGAACAAACCACGCTCAACAGCTCGGCCGCCAGTAAGCCGGCCCGACCGGCCACGACCCCCGTGAGACCACCGGCTCGGATTGCTCGCTACCAACGTAAGTGCCTCGACGCGGATAGTCACCTCTCACGAACGACCCTGAACCTGACCACAGGCAGAGGCGGGACTGCCGGGCCTGAGGCAGTGGGTGCAGGGGAGGAGGGGTTCTTCGTGGTTGGTGTGATGATTCGTGTTGAGTGCCTTGGCAGGGGGTGTCCTTGAGTCAGTTGCTGATCGCCGGCGACGCGCAGACGTAGTTCGTCTCCAGGACCTGGGCGGCGAGGAACCGGGCCGCGTCCTGGCGGGTGACGGAGGATCCCACGGTGTCCCGGTGGGTCCTCCCGACGTGGCGCACCCCGCGCGGGGGACCGTTGGTCATCCCGGGGCAGCGCACCACGGTCCAGCTCAACGGGGATCGCGCGACCGTCGCCGAGGGCGTCGACGACGACCTCGTGATCGGCGACGAGGTCGTCCACCAGGGCGGCGTCGAGGGGGTCACCGGTGCGCAGCGCCACCCGGTCCACCCACTCTTCCGGCACCCCGGTGAGGTCCTTGACCACCGCGCTCACCGAATGCCCGCGGAAGATCAGATCGGTGACGACCAGATGCCCCGGGCGCGTGTCGGCCCCGAAGACCACCACCCTCACGGGGTGGACGCCATATCGGGCGTCCCCGATCTCGAACCAGATGCCGCGAAGCACCTGCCAAGCTTTCTCCGTGCTGCCAAAGACGTCGGGAGCTGAAAGTTCATCCAAGACCGGGCTCACTTGCTTGGTGAGCTGGCGCGTCATGAATTGCTGGACATCAATGGACTGCCGAGCCCACTCGCTAAGTACGCGCAGCGGCCCGCACGGTGCCATAGAACTGAAGTGATACTCGCGGTCGGCTGTGACGTGCTGCGCTGCTGCCGCAAAGATGCCACGGCTACGCAGGGCGGCAATGGTCCAATGATCGTTGATGCTGTGCTGGCGCTTCACCTGCGTGACGGCGACGGAGCCGCGCTCGTCAACGAACGTGAACTCAGAGCCTCCGGCCAGGTCTGGATCGAGATCCTCAAAGGTGATGCTGCGCCGCTCGTCTTGGATGCACCGCTAGGCGTGGTGTACGGCCCAAAAAAGTTCGTAGCTGTTGCCCAGCTAGTCGGCAACCCCGCCGCTGGCGCTATTTTTCGCAACGCCGTCGTGCGCGCCTGAGCCACATCCTTCATGGGCACCATTCTGCCGTTCAAGCACCAGGACGCCCTGGATGCCGCACGATGGGAGGTCGAGCGCATCGACCGAACAATGCGCGGTGAGGATCAGCCGCCACCGATCCTGGACCCGAAGCTGGAGGCGTTGAAGAATCGAATGCGCATCCTCCGCCGACCCCGAGCTCGGCGCATGGATCGATGGCAAGGGGCGCCGAAGCAGCCCACGAGAACAGACGCTCGCTGATCGAGCTCGACGCACCGACAGTGCCGACTCAGACGAGCCGATGCTGCTCAGTGGTCCTCGTCCAAGGAACCGTTGTCTGTCCGGTCGTGGAAGATATGACCCGCCGCGATCAAGCTCGACTTCGCGGCTTGAAGTGCTTGAAGAGGGACGAGCACCAGATCCGCGGATGCTGTTGAGGCCACGAAAATGGGGATTCCCGCCGCCGACAAGGGCGCGATCAGCGAGACGGTCATGCCGGGGGTGTCGAGGTCGTGCGCTGTGCCGCCTGTGTACAGAGCGACCCAGTTCCCTTCGTCCCCCGCGGCTTCGACCACCGTTTGGTCGTCAGCCATCGACACGGTGATCAACCGATCGGCGTCAGCATTGACTTCTTGCGCCGATCCACTCACGAGGTAACAGCCAGGGAGCCGACGGACGTGCTGGGCCACGATGGGTACGTTCACATTGAGCGGGGAAGCCTTCTGCACAGTCACAGGACGAGGTTACAGCGCGGACGCGTTGACAGCGTGGGGAGCACCGCCGTTGCCGGGATGGCGCCGGCGGTCGTCGGACTCTCGTATCGGCATGAGCTCGCCAACAGAAGCACGGAATGAGCCGTGTGCGCAGACCAGGTCGTACCCGCAAATGTTGCGCGGAGTATACCCAGCGCCACAGGTCGTCCCGGTCTACTCGTGCCAGAGACAAGAGGGCGCCGGACAACTCCTGGATGCTCAACGGACGGCGCTTGTCCCGGATGGTTCCACTCCCTTCGCTTGACATATGGCCCGGGTATCGGCCGCCTAGCCACGGCACTTGCCTATTGAATGCGCAGATGGCGGCCGAAAACCCGAAAGATTTCCGGCACCTGATCGCGGCCGGTGGCCAGGTCAGCGGCCATCTCCCCGATCAGAGGAGCGAACTTACCGCCGTGGCCCGAACAGGGGGAGACCACCGTGATGTTGTCCACCGTGTCGAGCACGAAGTCTTCGTTCGGGGTGTTGGTGAACAGGCAGGTGGTCTCGGCGTAGGGCTCAGGCACGACACCGGGAAGGTGGCGCGTGACATATTCCATCACCTGCTGCCGGTTGCTCTCGTCCATGAGCTGGTCCTGGGCCCGGGCGGATGATAGGACCTTCCCGCCGTTGAACTTCGCGACCTTCTGTCCCTGGAACCGGGCATCGCGCCCCCCGGGGAGACCATAGATCTGCAGGTTCTCGCTCAGGTGGATGAACGTGGGCCACGGCGTCGCCGATGCCTCAAGGGCCTTCTGGTAGGGGAAGTGGTAGGCCTGTTCTTGGCGCACCTGCAAGGAGGGCATCTGTTGCACGAAGGCGTCGGGAAGGCTCAAGTCGCTCAGCAGGGCCGGCAGCCATCCACCGGCGCACACGATGATGCGCTCGGCCTCGAGGACCTCTCCGGTGGAGGAGGACAGGCGGAAGCCGTTCCCCGACCGCGTCACCGAGCTCAGCTCCCACCCGGTTCTGATCTGCGCCCCCTGGGTCACGGCGAGCTCGGCCATCGTGGTGACCGTGGTCTCGGCATCGAGCACCCCGGCGCCGGGGTGCCACAGCACTTCAGTGTCGAACACCAGCTGGGGCCAGCGATGCTGGGCCTGTTCGGGGCTCAGCAGCTCGTGCTCCACCCCCGCCGACTGCAGGACCTCCGCCAGTTGCCGCGGTCGGCGCACGGAGCCATGGTCGACCGACCCCGTAGGGGTGATCAGCCGCCGACCGCTGAGCCGCTCGAGCTCGTCCCAGCCCCGCTTGGCATCGATCACCAGCCGGGTGTACCCCAGCTCCGGATACGCGTAGCGGAAGATACGGGCTGACCCGTGGGAGCTGCCCCACTTGTTGGCTGGGGTAGACCGCTCCAGCACGGTCACTTCGTGGTCACGGGAAGCCAGGTGCCAGGCGGTGGCTGCGCCGGCGAGTCCTGCTCCCACCACAACGTATTTCGAGGTGTTCATGTCTCTTGCTGCTCCACATCTCGAGCGGGGACGGTGTCAGCGAGATGCCCCTCGGAACCGTGACGCGGAGTGCGAAACGCACCTAGGAGTCATGGGAACACCAGATTGTCACCTACAGAGTCACACGCGCGCGTGATGTAGACACCTCCATTATCGACGCCACCCCCTGGCGCATCAGCCTCGATTGCTCTACGTCCTCCACGTTGAGGACCCCGTGCGCTGGGTCGACCTCACAGCCGCGGAAACGCTCGCCGCCCTCAGGCATCGCGGTCGATGCAGAACATGCTGACATTCGCCAAGCAGTTACGGGGCAGAGGTGCTGCTCTGCGGGTATTCAGCCTCGGTGGGGGAGACACAGACACCCACACCCCGATGGGGTCGAGGGTCTTCACCGTCATGGCCGCTTGGGCTCCGATGGAACCGGAGATCAAGCGGGGGCGGATCACTGATTCGTTGGCCCGGCGGAGGGCTGCCCGGAACCTGGGGGAGGCCCGAGCGGCCCGGTATCTGCGCATCTGGGAACTATGACGCAGACGACCGTCAAACCGGGCGCTTGGTCCGCTGTTGCGGTCGCCCCGTCTCCAAAGGACACTGCCCGCGCTGAGAGCTGATCCAGGTGGTGGTCGTCGGTGCACAGCATCTTGCGTTCACCGGTCCGGAACTCGCGAATCCATACCACGCGGAATGACGGAATGATCTCCTTCACCACCGCTGGACAGTGCGGAATTCCTGGACCGCGTACCTCAATGTGTGTTCCTGGGTGAAGGTACGCGAGGTGACCCGCCTGCAGATCGTCGGGCATCGTGGCGGGAGCGGCGGCTTATGGTACCTATTTCTGACCTCGGACGGCTGGTGCAGGAGAACTTTCACGGCTAAGCTCAGGATAGAAAATGTCTGACAATCTGCAGTGTGGCGTTGGCTGCTGCTGCATCTAGGACAGGACAAGGTATGGATCTGAAGACCGTGGGCGCCCCAACCGATGCCCAGTACGGCGGGAACCGCAACCTGTCACCGGTGACGAGCATGTCCCGCAGGGACGGCGTCCTCCGCGAAATACGCCGAGCTGTGGTGCGAGGGGATCTGCGTCCCGGCGACAAGCTGACGGAAGTCACCCTGTCGTCGACGCTGGGGGTGAGTCGTCCCACCATCCGCGAGGCCCTGAATCAGTTGTCCCAGGAAGGGCTGCTGGTCCAGGAGCCTTACCGGGGGCTGCGAGTGGCCAACCTGGAATCCGAGCAGATCCTGGACATCGCCAAGGCCAGGCACGCCCTGGACATGCTGGCGGTGGACGCCATTCTCGAGGACGCCAGTGGCCGACGGATGGCTGCTGTCCAGGACGCCTGGAGGGAGTTCGAGCGGTGGGAGAACGACCCTGATCCGCTGACTCTCCATGAAGCCCATGTGGCGTTTCATCGCGGGATCTGGGCGGCGTCGGAGAACTCGATGCTGCTGCGGTTCTGGCCCGTGACGGAAGCCCATCTGACCATCGCCCTGGCGCAGGACCAGGCGGTCCGGTCGGATCCCGCCCGCGCCAGTCTGGTGCATCACTACTTGATCGAGGCCCTGTCGCGACGGGACCGCGCGGAGATCGAGACGGCCTTCAAGAAGCACACGATCGACAGCGCATGTGAACTGATCGCCATCATGGAACAGGAGAACTGAGGATGAAGAAGGTGCTCGTGGTCGGGGCCACCGGGTTGATCGGCCGGACGGTAGTCGACACCCTGGCACAGGAGCATGAGGTGGTGCGCTCCTCCCGCAACGACGGTGAACGCGCGGACATGTCGGACCCCGCATCGGTGCGCGCACTCTTCGAGCACGTGGGCCCTGTGGACGCCGTGGTCAGCTGCGCCGGGGCGGTGCCGTTCAAGCCGCTCGCAGAACTGGCTGCGGCGGACTACGAGGCCGCGGTGCAGGAGAAGGTCTTGGGGCAGGTCAATCTCGTGACCGAGGGGCTCGCCCACGTCCGTGACGGTGGGTCGTTCACTCTCATCTCCGGTGTCCTGTCCCGGGAGCCCATTGCCACCGGTGCCGCGGCGTCCTTGGCCAACGGGGCTGTGGAGTCCTTCGTGATGGCCGCGGCCACGGAGCTGCCGCGGGGCATCAGGATCAATGTCGTCAGCCCCAGTGTCTTGGCCGAGGCCGAGGCATACCACCCCTTCTTCCCCGGTTACCCGCAGGTGCCGGCTGCGGAGGTGGCTCGGGCCTATGTCCGTTCGGTCGCTGGAGTGGAGACGGGCAAGACGTTCAACGTCTGAGGAACGCCCTCGACGGGAAAGCCTCCCCCTGCCTTGGCAGGGGGAGGCTTTCCCGTCGAGGGCCGACCACACCCGGTCGGGTGTGTCCCACCCCGGGGGTGGGCGGTCGTGTCAGCGGACGTAGTCCGCGCCGGTGATGTCGACGGTCGCCCCCGTGGTGTGCCGGGACCGGCCGGAGGCCAGGAAGGCGATGACCTCGGCCACATCGGCCGGCGGGGTCATCTCCCGGAGGGGGAGGCTGTTGAGCTGGTCATGTTCCTCGGACAGGTGTGCACTGATCCCGGTGCCGACCCAGCCGGGCGCCACAGCGTAGGCCAGGATGTTGTCGCCCGCGAAGCCGCGGGCGATCCCTTTGGTGAGAGCCAGCAGCCCGCCTTTGGCGGCTCCGTAGGCGAGGTGTTCGGCGTCGTCGCCGCGGTGCGAGGATCGGCTGGCGACATTGACGATGGCCCCGCCACCGTGTTCCTGGAAGTGCAGGATGGCGGCCCGGCACAGATCGGCCGGCGCCTGGAGGTTCAGCGCCAGGTTGGCGTCCCAGCCCCGGCTCCAGTCCTGGTTGTCGGCGAGTGGAGAGGCCAGCCAGGCGCCGGCGTTGTTGACCAGCACGTCGATGCGTCCGCGCCACGCGAGGGCCTGCTGCCAGATGTCGTGGCGGTGCTGCGCGTCGGCCAGGTCTCCTTGGACGAGGTGGATTCGTCCACCCAGTGCTGCCCGGATCTGCCGGGCCTCGGTGGCTCCTCGGGCGTAGTGGAGCACCACGTGGGCGCCTTCCCGGTGCATGACTTCCACGGTGGCCCGCCCGATGCCGCCGGACCCGCCGGTGACCAGCACGGTCTCGCCCTCGAGCATGGGCCGGGGCTGTGGTGGGGTGCTCATGCCACCGCCTGCGCGCCGGTGATCTCCACGACGGACCCGCAGATGAAGGGCGCTTCGTCGGAGGCGAGGAACGCCACCAGGGCGGCGACCTCTTCGGGTCGGCCGATCCGGCCGAGGGGGACGTCCGCGTCGAGCTCTGCGACGGTCCGGCCGCTGCGAGCCAGGCCGGCCTCCAGCATGGGGGTCCGGATCTCGCCCGGGGCGACGGCGTTGACGCGCACTCCGTGCGGTGCGCAGTCCCGTGCCAAGCTCTTGGTGAAGGACACGACGGCGGCCTTGGAGACGTTGTAGGCCAGGTGCCCGGGGGCGGGGGTCAGGCCCCACTGGGAAGCGGTGTTGACCACGGAGCCGCGCCGGGCGCGGACCATGGCGGGCAGCACGGCGCGACACATGTGGAACGTCGCGTCGACGTTGATCGAGAAGCTCAGGTCCCAGTCCTCGGGGGACAGGGTGAGCAGATCGCCGCGCCGGTTGATGCCCGCGTTGTTGACGAGAACCTCGACACCGCCCCGACGGCCGACGACCTCCTCGACCGCGGCGGCGCACGCCGCCGGGTCGAGGAGGTCGAAGACGGAGGCTTCCGCGGCGGCGCCAGAGGCGTGGAGCTCCTCCACGAGGCGCTGCGCGGCGTCCGCGTCCACGTCGCACACCACCACGTGCGATCCTTCCGCCGCCAGCCGACGGCTGATGGCGGAGCCGATGCCTCCGGCGGCGCCGGTCACCACGGAGGTCATGCCCTCGAAGCGGTGCGCATTTCCTGGCCGTTCCATCACTGGCCGATCGAGAACACCGTCCGGTGCCAGTCCCGCACCGACTTCCCGGTGATGTCGAACATGACGTGCTTGACCACGGTGTACTCCTCGAAGGAGTAGGTCGACATGTCCTTGCCGAAGCCGGACTGCTTCATGCCGCCGTGGGGCATCTCGCTGATGATCGAGATGTGGTCGTTGATCCACACGCAGCCCGAGCGGATCTCCCGGCTGGCCCGCATGGCGCGGTAGACGTCCCGGGTCCAGGCCGAGGCGGCCAGCCCGTAGGGGGTGTCGTTGGCCAGGGCGATGGCTTCGTCGTCGGTGTCGAAGGGCAGCACGGCCAGGACCGGTCCGAAGACCTCGTCCTGCACGATCTCGCTGTCGGCCGGGGCATCGGCCACCAGGGTGGGCCGGTAGTAGGACCCCTCGGTCGGCAGGGCCTCGGGCACGCCACCGCCGATGACCCGGGCGTAGTCACGGGCCCGGTCGACCATGGCAGCGACCTTCTCCCGGTGCTCCATCGAGATCAGCGGGCCCATGTCGGTGGCCGGGTCCTCCGTGGCCCCGAGCCGCACCCCCTTGTAGAGGGCGGCCACACCCTGCACGAACTCCTCGTAGACCGACCGGTGCACGATCGCGCGGGTGGCCGCGGTGCAGTCCTGGCCGGCGTTGATGAGGCTGCCGGCGACCGCCCCGTGGACGGCGGCCTCCAGATCCGCGTCGTCGAACACGACGAAGGGGGCCTTGCCGCCGAGTTCGAGGTGGACCCGCTTGGCCGTGGTCGCCGCGGCGTCGAGCACGGTGCGTCCCACCCCGGTGGAGCCGGTGAAGGAGAGCATGTCCACCTCGGGGTGGCGCAGCAGCCGCGCCCCGACCGTGCGGCCACCGCCGCACACGACGTTGAACACACCATCCGGGAGACCGGCTTCGGTGGCGATCTCGGCGAAGAGCAGCGTGGTCAGCGGGGTGTTCTCGGCGGGCTTGAGCACCACCGTGTTCCCGGCGGCGATCGCCGGGAGGACCTTCCACGCGGCCATCTGCAGCGGGTAGTTCCACGGGGCGATGGAGCCGATGACGCCGATCGCCTCGCGCCGGATCTGCGAGGTGTGGTCCGGGGAGTACTCCGCGGCGGCCTTGCCCTCGAGGTTGCGCGCGGCCCCGGCGAAGAAGGCCACGTTGTCGATCGTGCCGGGAACGTCGAACTCTCGGGTCAGGCGGATCGGCTTGCCCCCCTGGCGGCTCTCGAGCACGGCGAACTCCTCGGCCCGCTCCTCGAGCAGCGCGGCGAAGCAGGTCAGCACCGCCGAACGCTCCACCGGCGCCGCGGCGGACCAGCCCGGGAACGCGGCGCGGGCCGCCTCCACGGCCGCGTCCACGTCGGCGTCCCCGGCGACCGCGACGGTCGCCACGACCGTGCCGTCGGCGGGATTGATGACCTCGGAGGTCTCACCCGTGGCGCTGGGCGTCATCCGTCCGTTGATGTAGAGACCGGCGGACACCGGCGTCTCGGACGTCGCCGCACCCTGCAGGGTGGAGGCGGTGATGGTGGTCTCGCTCATGATCAGTCCTTTGCTGCTGTGGGGACGAGGGGAGAGGCCGCCGCGCCCGGGGCCCAGATGTCCCCGACGCTGTAGCCGCAGTGGAAGGGGTCCGAGGCGTCCAGGACCCATCGGCTGTGGCCGGTCACCCAGCCGCGGCCCGTGATGGTCGGCAGCACCGCCGGGCGCCCGCCGGTGGTGGTCGTGCCCACCAGGCGGCCGACGAACTCGGTGCCGATGATGCTGCGGTGCCGGAAAGGCTCGTCGAGGCCCAGGAGGCCTCGGGCGTGCAGGGCGGCCATCCGTGCGGAGGTGCCTGTGCCGCACGGGGAGCGGTCCAGGACGCCGGTCCAGCTCTGCGGGTCGTCGGCCCGCACCGGTCCGTTGGTGAGCACCACGGTGTTGCGGGATGGCTCGCCGGCAACGGGGTCGCCGCTGTGCAGCATGACCAGGTTCACGCCGCGGATGCCGGGGTGCTCCGGGTGGACCACGTCGATCTGCTCGGTGGCCGCCAGCTTGATCAACGCCCCGGCCCGGGCCAGTTCCCTGCCCCGGGACGGGTCCAGGTCCAGGCCCAGGTCGGCGATCCGCGCCTGGGCGAAGAACTGGCCGCCGAAGACGATGTCCACCGGCACCGTGCCCAGTTCCGGGACCTCCAGGGGCACATCGAGCTCCACCGCGAAGGACGGGACGTTGGCCACCGTGACGGAGCGGACCTTGCCGCCGGCCACCTGCGCGGTGGCGTGCACCGTGCCCACGGCCGTGTCGATGGCGACCTCGACCACGGGCCCGGGGCGTTCGATGATGCCGGTCTCGATCGCGGCGGTGACCGCACAGATGGTGTTCGACCCCGACATGGGGGTGAACCCTCCCTGCTCCAGCACCACGATCCCGAAGTCCGAACCCGGGTTGACCGGGGGCAGGAGGATCACGGCGCACATCGCGGGGTAGCCGCGCGGTTCCTGCAGCACCAGCCGGCGCAGCCCGTCGAGGTGCTGCCGGCAGTACTGCAGGCGCTCAGCCATGGTGTCGCCCTGGACGAAGCGCGCGGCCGAGGTGAGGATCCGGCCCGGTTCGCCCTCGGCGTGCACCTCGACCGTGTCCAGGCTGAGGATCTCGCTCATGCCGTGGCGGGCTTCAGGACGCCGGCGGTCTCGAGGATCTCGGCGAACTGCTTCTTCTTCTCCTCCGACAGCGGCTGGATCGGTCGGCGCGGGGGACCGGCGGGCACTCCGAGCAGCTCCAGGCCGGCCTTGAGCCCGGCCGGGTAGTTCACCGACTCCAGGAAGGCGCTGATCGCCCGCAGGGTCTTCCACTGCTCCCGCGCGGCGGTCAGGTCACCCCGCTCGGCCAGGGTGTTCCAGAACTCCACGGCGAGCTCGGGCACGACCCCGGCCGCGCCCCAGACGGAGGCCTCCGCACCGCTGGCGATGCCGAAGAAGGTCAGGGTGTCCCAGCCGTTGAAGGCCTTGATCTTGTCGGAGTAGTTGGTGAGCAGATCCCCCAGCGCGATGGCGTCGTCGGAGGTCGACTTGAGGTAGTCGATGCCGTCGATCTCCCCCAGGGCGGCGATCTGCTCGGCCTCGAGGGGGATGCCGGTGACCCCGGGCACGTGGTAGTAGACGATCGACAGGTTCACCGAGGCGGCGACGTCGGAGAGGAACGCGACCAGGGCGTCGAAGTCCAGCGGGTCGTAGAACGGCGGGACGAGCATCAGCGCGTCAGCACCCACGGACTCGGCGTGCTGGGCCAGGGAGATGGCCCGCTCGGTGGACAGTGCCCCGATGCCGGCCACCACGGGGACGCGTCCGGCAGCGGCCTCCACGTAGAGCTCGATGACGCGCCGGTACTCGGCGTCGGTCAGGGTCGGGAACTCCCCGGAGGTGCCGGTGGGCACGATGCCGTGGATGCCGGCCTCGACGAGACGGTCCACGTGACGACGCAGGGCGTCCTCGTCAACGGCGGAGGCGTCCGCGGTGAAGGGGGTGGTGACGGCGGCGAGGATGCCGCGCAGTTCGACGTTCTTGCGGTGGCTCATGATGTGTGTCCTTTCGAGGGAGGGGTGTCAGGCGGCGGAGCGGACTGCTCGCCGCTGGCCGGTGAATCGCTCGGCGGCGAAGGGGTCGAGGGCGGAGGGCATCCGCCCGTGCAGGATGAGTTCGGTCAGGGCCGAGGCGGTGCCCGGGGCCAAGGTGACGCCCATCATTCCGTGGCCGGTGGAGACGTAGGCGTTGGACATCGGTCCCAGCCGGCCGATGATCGGCAGGCCGTCCGGGGTCATGGGTCGCATGCCGGCACGGGCCGTGACCTTCTCCGTCGGCGGTTCCCACCCGCGGAAGTAGGTGGTCGGGGCGCGGAGGATGGCATCGACGCGCACCTGGTTGATGTTCTCGTCCAGCCCGCCGAACTCCATGGTCCCGGCCAGGCGCAGCCGGTGCTCGAAGGGGGTCACCGCGACCTTGGCGTCGGAGAGGTTCACGGCGCTGCGCAGGCCGAACTTCGGGACCTCCACGCTGTACCCCTTGCCCGGGCGCACCGGCAGCAGGAGGCCGAAGAGCTTGGAGACCTGCCCGGTCCAGGCCCCGGCCGCCAGCACCACGGCGTCACCGGTGAACCGGCGTTCTCCGGCTCGGACCGCGGTGATGCGGTCCCCGGAGGTCTCGACCTCCTCGACCGGGGCGTTCTCGACGATCTCGACGCCCATCGTCACGAGGCGCTCGGCCAGTGCCCGGGTCAGTGCGCCCGGGTCCAGGTGGCGCTCGTGGGGATAGTAGATGCCGCCGATCACCGCGTCGGAAAGCAGGGGCTCCTGCTCGCGGACCTCGTCCCCGCGCAGCACGCGCGGATCCCGGTCGAAGGCCCGGGCCAGATCCAGATTGTCCAGGTGGTGCTCGAGGTTCTCCTCTTCCGTGAAGGCCATGAGCAGCCCGGCGGTGTGCATCTCGAAGTCCATGCCGTCGGCGCGGTACTCGTCGAAGACCTCGAGGGTCTCCTTCGCCAGGGTCAGGTGGCCTTCGAAGCCGGCTCGCTGGGCCTTGGCGTTGGAGTGGCGCCACATGCCGGTCATGAATTTCAGGAACGCCGGCTCCAGGGACGGCTTGATGTAGAGCGGGCTGTCCGGGCGCAGCATCCACTTCATGGACTTGAGGATCACCCCGGGGCCGGGCACCGGCGCGGATTCGGCCGGGCAGACCCACCCCGCGTTGACCTCCGAGGTGCCCAGTCCGGTCCCGCGGGCGTCCACGAGGGTGACCTCCGCCCCCTCTCTCGCCAGGTGGTAGGCGGTGGTCAGTCCGACCACGCCACCTCCGATGACCACAACGTGCATCTCGTTCCTTCCTTGCGTGCCCACCCGGGGGCCCATGAACCGCGCGGGCCCTGCGTTTTCGCGTCCACCGGAATTGGACCGGGACCCTGGCGCCGGACGTCGGACCCAACGAGCAACTACGCACCTCGCGCCTGTTTGATTGTCAGGCAATCTGTATTGGGTTGAGCGTAGACACGTGATCGGTGCCACGTCTACCCCTGGGCGGCATTTTCTCGGGTTTGCTCGGGGGAAGCGGTGTGTGCCCGGCGGGGCTAGCAGAGGCGGAGGTGGTACTCCCGGAGGTCGATCATCTTCCGGTCCCCCAGTCCGTCCTCCCGGATCCACAGGACGCCCGAGCTCAGCAGGGTCTCCTCCACCACGCCCCGATAGTGGAGCACGTCGTAGCGCCATGCCTGGATGAGGCAGCCTGGGCGCGGCGCCATGGATTCGACGCCGGGGTGACGACCGCTGATCATGACGGAGGTGCTCGCGACGCGGCTGTCCATCACACGGCTGTTCATGCCGCGAGGTCTTTCCGGAGGATCTGTGACCCGGTCGACCCGGCGGCCGACAGCGCCGGTGGCGGGGCCGGTGCGGGCGGACCCTGGGCGGAGGACCCGTCGCTGCGGCGGACGATGATCTGCCCCCCGGTGCTGCGGGTGATGTTCCACGCCCATTGCAGGGCCTCGGAGCGGCTCGGGGCGTGCAGCCCGGTGCGCGTGGCACCAGGGGCCCTGACTTCCCAGCATCCGCTGGGGCAGGGGGCGATGATCCGGTCCTCGGGGTGGGGCATGGTCTTCCTTTCTGCGGCAGGGGTCGGTGTCGGCGACGGTCGAGAGGGGGCGATGGAGGAGATGCCGCGAAAGGCGGGGGTGATCCGTGTGCGTCCCTGAACTGCACGAGGGTGGGGGCGGG
>NZ_JBISWJ010000082.1:0-6811 GCF_044462225.1 Kocuria kalidii
CGCCCCTCGGCGGCTGGCGCAGGGTCTGACGGTCGGATCCTGCGCCTGCTCACCGGAGCCGCGGACCGATCGGGTCAGCGGCACCGGTGAGGCCTAGGCGTTCTGTGCGTGGAGGTCGGCCACGTCCAGGGCCGCGTCGAGGATCTCCAGACCGCGGCGGGCGTCGGCCTCGCTGATGTTCAGCGGGGGCACCACGTGGATGCGGTTGAAGTTCGCGAACGGCAGCAGGCCGGCGGCCTTCAGCGCGGCCACGAGTTCGGTCATCGCGGGGGAGGATCCGCCGTAGGGCGCCAGGGGCTCCTTGGTGGTGCGGTCCTTCACCAGTTCGACGGCCCAGAAGCACCCGGTGCCGCGGACGTCGCCCACCGAGGGGTGGCGCTGGGCGATCTCGCGCAGTCCGGGGCCGAGGACGTTCTCGCCCAGCCAGGCGGCGTGCTCGATCATGCCCTCGTCGCGCATGGCGTTGATTGCCGCCACCGCTGCCGCACACGCCAGCGGGTGACCCGAGTAGGTCAGCCCGCCGGGGTAGGGACGCTCCCGGAAGGTGTCGTGGATGGCCTCCGAGATCGCCACGCCCCCGAGCGGGACGTAGCCGGAGTTCACGCCCTTGGCGAAGGTGATCAGGTCGGGGACCACGTTCCAGTGCTCCACGGCGAACCACTTCCCGGAGCGCCCGAAGCCGGCCATGACCTCGTCGGCGATGTAGACGATGCCGTACTTGCGGGTCAGCTCCCGCACACCCTCCAGATAGCCGGCCGGGGGGAGGTAGATCCCGGCGGTGCCGGGGATGGACTCGAGGATCAGCGCGGCGATGTTCTGGGCGCCCTCGAGCACGATCATGTCCTCGAGGTGGCGCAGCGCCCGCTCGGTCTCCTCCGCCTCGGTGGTGGCGTCGAAGTAGGAGCGGTAGCGGTAGGCCGGCATGAAGTGCACCACCCCGGAGTCGGAGTAGTCGCTGGCGAACCGGCGGGGGTCCCCGGTGACGTTCACGGCCAGCTGGGTGCCGCCGTGGTAGCTGCGGTAGGCGGAGAGCACCTTGTGCCGGCCCGTGTGCAGGCGCGCCATCCGGATGGCGTGCTCCACCGCGTCGGCACCGCCGTTGGTGAAGAACACGTGGTTCAGGTCCCCGGGGGTGATCTCGGCGATGAGCCGGGCCGCCTCGGAACGGGCCGGGTTCGCGTGCGGCGGGGCGATGGTGCACAGCGTCTGGGCCTGCTCGACGATGGCGGCGACCACCTTCGGGTGCTGGTGGCCGATGTTGGTGTTCACCAGCTGGGAGGAGAAGTCCAGCAGCCGGTTGCCCTCGCCGTCCCAGAGGTAGGAGCCCTCGGCCTTGAGCACCGTCATGGGGTCCAGGGAGCCCTGGGCGGACCAGGAGTGGAACACGTGGGCGCGGTCCAGGTCGTAGGCGCGGCGGCCGGCCTCGATCTCCTCGGCGGTGAGGGCCGCGGTCTCGGTGGTGGTGTCGGTCACGGTGAGCTCCTTAGGCGTCGTTGGTCGGGAAGCCGAGGTTGAGGCCGCCGTGGCTGGGGTCCAGCCAGCGGCTGGTCACGACCTTGCCGCGGGTGAAGAAGTGCACGCCCTCGGCGCCGTGGGCGTGGGTGTCGCCGAACAGCGAGTTCTTCCAGCCGCCGAAGGAGTAGTAGGCCATCGGGACGGGGATCGGGACGTTGATCCCGACCATGCCCACCTGGATCTCGTTCTCGAAGCGGCGGGCGGCCCCGCCGTCGTTGGTGAAGATCGCGGTGCCGTTGCCGTAGGGGTTGCTGTTGATCAGCGCCACGCCCTCGTCGTAGCTGGGAACCCGCACGGTGGAGAGCACGGGACCGAAGATCTCGTCGGTGTAGATCGACATGTCCTCGGTGACGTGGTCGAACAGGGTGGGGTTGAGGAAGAAGCCCTCGCCCTCGGCGTCGGGGTCGACCTGGCGGCCGTCGACCACCAGGGTGGCCCCGGCCTGCTCGCCGGCGTCGATGTAGCTCGCCACCTTATCGCGGTGGGCGGCGGTGACCAGCGGGCCCATGTCGGCCCCGCGGGTGCCGTCACCGATGCGCAGCGTGCGGGTGCGCTCGGCGATCTTGGCCACCAGCTCGTCGGCGATGGACTCCACGGCCACGATCGCCGAGATCGCCATGCAGCGCTCACCGGCGGCACCGTAGCCGGCGTTGACCGCCGCGTCGGCGGCCAGGTCGAGGTCGGCGTCGGGCAGCACCAGCATGTGGTTCTTGGCTCCGCCCAGAGCCTGGACCCGCTTGCCGTGGGCGGTGCCGCGCTCATAGACGTACCGGGCGATCGGGGTGGAGCCCACGAAGGACACGGAGGCAACATCCGGGCTGTCCAGGAGGGCGTCGACGGCTTCCTTGTCGCCGTGCACGACGTTGAACACACCGTCCGGCAGGCCGGCTTCCTTCCACAGCTCGGCCATCCAGATCGCGGCGGTGGGAACCTTCTCGCTGGGCTTGAGCACCACGGTGTTGCCGGCGGCGATGGCCACGGGGAAGAACCACATCGGCACCATGGCCGGGAAGTTGAACGGGGAGACGATCGCCGCCACGCCCAGGGGCTGGCGGATCGAGTGCACGTCCACCTTGGTGGAGGCGTTCTCCGTGTAGCCGCCCTTGAGCAGCTGCGGGATGCCGCAGGCGAACTCGACCACGTCCTGGCCGCGGGAGACCTCACCGAGGGCGTCGTCGAGGACCTTGCCGTGCTCGGCGGTGATGATCTCCGCCAGCTCGCCCTTGCGGGCATTGAGCAGCTCACGGAAGGCGAAGACGACCTGGGTGCGGCGCGCGACCGAGGTGTCCCGCCACTTCGGGAAGGCCTCGGCGGCCGCGGTGACCGCCTCGTTCACCGTGCCGGTGGGGGCCAGGGCCACGCGCGAGGTGACCCGGCCGGTGGCGGGGTTGGTGACGTCCGCGAAGCGGGCAGCCGAGCCGGGGGCGGCGAGCTCGCCGTTGATCCAGTGGCTGACGGTGCGGGTGGTGGTCTGCGTGGCAGTCTGCATCGATTGGTCCTTTCGTGCGGGCGGTCGACACAACGGCAATCCTGCGTCGTTGTCTGACAATCAGCTTGGCTGGTGCTGGTTGGTGACGCCAGCAACAAGGTGTCCGAAATCGAGTGGTGAACTTTACAATGTGTCAATGCGAGCATCCGACACTCCGGACATGGATGGTGCGACGAGACGGGGTGGAGCTTCCCGCGCCACGCCGCCGGTGACGTCGGGGACCGCTGTGCCCGAGGGGTCGGACCCCGGCCATGCCGCGGCGATCCCCCCGGTGACGCTGCGGACCGTGCTGGAGATGGTTGAGATCCGTGCCGGTGCCCCCGAGGTCCTCTGTGGGGCGGACGTCATGGGCGCCCCGGTGCGGTGGGTCCACATCGCCGACACCGAAGGGGTGGGCTCCCTGCTGGAGGGGGGCGAGCTCGTGCTGACCACTGGTCAGACGTTCCGTGGTTCCACCGAGGCGACAGATCGGTTCCTGGACGAGCTGGAGGCGGCCGGGGCCGTCGGTGCGGTGATCGAACTCGTCGACGCGGCCGGGCAACCGGCGACCGGGGCGATCGAAGTCCTCCGGGCCGCCGCGCGGGGTCGCTCCCTGCCCGTGGTGCTGCTGACCCGCTCCGTCCGCTTCGTCCGGATCACCCAGGTTGCGCACCGGATGCTGGTGGGCGAACAGCTCGCCCGGGTGGAGCGGGTGCGGCGCGTGCACGAGGTCTTCACCCAGCTCAGCCTCGAGAGCGCCAGTGAGCAGCAGATCGTCGACCGCACGGCCGAGCTCCTGGGAGCTCCCGTCGTGCTCGAGGACGTCGCCCACCGGGTGCTGGCCTTCCACGCCGCTCAGGTCGGCTCCGGGGCACTGCTGCTCGACTGGGTCGAGCGCGCGCGCTTGGTCGGCTACCAGGAGGAGACCGGGCGCCGGGCCGGCGCGGAAGACTGGCTGCAGACCCCGGTGGGCGTCCGGGGCCGACGGTGGGGCCGGCTGGTCGTCCCCACGGCCCTGCCCGACGACGCCGACGCCGCCCAGGTGCTGGAGCGCGCCGGGCAGGCGCTGACTCTCGCGCGCATGGCGGGACGCGACGAGCGGGAGCTGCTGCACCAGGCCCAGGCCGGCCTACTGCACGAGCTGCGCCAGCCCCATGCCCTCACAGAGTACGAAGCCCTGACGCGTGCGGCCGCCCTCGGCCTGGAGCCTGCGGCCTATTACGTCCCGGTGGCGATGCGCTTGGACCGCTCACCGGAGGAGGATCCGACCGGGCTGCAACTGCGCGGGAGGGCACTGCTGGAGGACCTGGCCGCCGTCGTCCGTCAGGCTCGTCGCTCCATGCTGGCGGCGAGCATGCAGTCCGGCTCCCTCGGCGTGCTGCTCGCGGTGCCGGCCCGCCAGCTGGCCGAGCCCCTGGTGGAGCGCATCTGTGCCCAGCTGGTCGACGTCCACGGGCAGCACGCCGCATGGACGGTGGGCATGGCCCCCAGTCGGGGGACTCTGCTGGAGGCCGCCTCCGGCCTGGACGAGGCGGCACAGGTCGCCGACATCGCCGCCACCCTGGAGATCCGTCCGCGCCCCTACTACCGCTTCGCCGATGTCCGGCTGCGGGGTCTGCTGGCCCTGCTGGGAGCGGATCCCCGTGTCAAGACCTTCGCCGAGGCCGAGCTCGCGCCCCTGCTCGAGGGGCAGGATGCTGCAGGCCTGGAGCTGCTGGAGCTCTACCTGCGCCACGGGGGCAACAAGTCCGCACTGGCCCGGACCGGTTACCTGAGCCGCCCAGCCCTCTACGCGCGACTGGCTGGACTGCAGGACCAGCTGGGCGTGTCCCTGGACGACGCCGAATCCCGCACCGCACTCCATGTCGCGCTGCTCTGGTACCGGCTCCAGGAAGCCGGCGTCGACACCACTGCGTGAGAACGGCCGGCCGCTGAGAACGGCCACTTCACCTGCCCTCAGATCGTGCTCCGAGGACGATCGGGGTGGCGAACACCCGTTCCAGGCGACCCCACAGCGCAAGGCGCATCTGGAGCTCACCGCCCGGTCCAGCGGGCTCAGTCCTCAAGCGGGCACCCCTGGTGCTTTAACGCGAACTTAACGATTTTCTTGCCGCCAGGGGTAGACGTGTCGCGCCTCACATGCTTAGCTTCCCTGCAACACACATTGCCTGACAATCCGACACCCAGGCGATCTGCCTCCCTCGTCGTAGTTCCTTCTCGACGAGGGAGAGACCGCGCTCCCGCCCAGACCACTGTCCAGGGCAGAGCCGACGATTTCCCCCCCGGGGACGTACGAGGGACACCTCCCGGGGGACATGGAACTCCCTTCACGCAGACGGAGCAGCACATGGAAACCTTCCTCGCCACCACCTACGACGTCATCTGGAACCCACTCGTATACGTGACACTCATCACCGGCACCATCTACACGATCGCCACCCGCGCCGTGCAGGTCAGGCAGCTGCCGGCGATGATCAAGTTCCTCTTCGCACGCGCGGAGTCGAAGGACGGCACGACCTCCTTCCAGGCCTTCGCCATGGCCCTGGGCGGCCGGGTAGGAGTCGGCAACATCGCCGGCGTCGCCACCGCAATTGCCTTCGGCGGACCCGGTGCCCTGTTCTGGATGATCGTCACCGCCCTGCTCACCGCCTCGAGCGCCTTCACCGAGGCCACGCTCGGGCAGATCTACAAGGTCAAGGTCGACGGGGAGTACCGCGGCGGCATCCCCTGGTACATCGAGAAGGGCCTGGGGATGAAGTGGCTCGCGGTCGCGGCCGCGACCGTGGCCGTGCTGTGCTACACGACGCTGATCCCCGGCGTGCAGTCCTCGACCATCGTGACTTCCCTGGACTCCGCCTTCGGCATCCCGACCTGGATCTCCGGCCTGGTCCTCACCGCGCTCACCGCCCTCGTCGTCTTCGGCGGCACCAAGCGCATCGCCCACTTCGCCCAGACGGTCGTGCCCGCCATGGCCGTCGCCTACATCCTGCTCGCCGTCGTCGTGCTGATCATGAACTTCCAGGCCATTCCCGAGGTCGTGCGCCTGGTCGTCTCCTCGGCGTTGGGCATGGACGCCGTCTACGGCGGCATGATCGGTGCCGCGGTGTCCTGGGGCGTCCGGCGTTCCCTCTACTCCAACGTTGCCGGTGTCGGTGAGGGCGGATACGCCGGTGCGGCGGCCTCCGTCACGCACCCGGCCAAGCAGGGCCTGGTCCAGGCGTTCTCCGTCTACGTCGACACTGTCCTGGTCTGCACGGCAACCGGTGTGATGATCCTGTCCACCGGCGCCTACAACATCCTGCCCGAGGGGCGACCCGCGCTCACCGAGAACCTCCCCGGCGTGGAGCCGGGAGCGGCCTTCACCCAGACGGCCGTCGACACGATCGCCCCCGGGTTGGGTCTCGGCGGCGGCATCGTGGCCGTGGCGATCTTCTTCTTCGCCTTCACCTCGATCCTGTCCTACTTCTACTACGGCGTGACGAACATCGTGTACCTCACCGGCAGTTCCCGAGGCGTCCTGGCCCGCATCGTGCAGGTCGCGGTCCTGCTGGCGGTCTACCTCGGCACGGTCCGGACCACCGAACTCGTGTGGATGATGGGCGATATCGGCTACGGCCTCATCGCCTGGTTCAACATGGTCGCCATCGCCCTGCTCCTGCCGATCGCGCTCAAGGCTCTGCGGGACTTCGAGCGCCAGCAGAAGCAGGGACTGAACCCGCTCTTCGACCCCGCCGCCGCCGGGATCAAGGGGGCCACCTTCTGGGAGTCCGCCGACGCCCCCGTCACCGCATCCATCAACCGGCTCTGACGGCTCCATCCCGCCGGCGG